>JBDSJW010000402.1:0-5712 GCA_039917235.1 Kapaibacterium sp. (SeqCode)
CGGGGGATCTGGTGGTTGAAGCGGGGCATCTGGTGCTGGCAACCGGCGCGCATGGCGAACTTCTCGGCTCCATCGGACTTGGCGGAGCCATCCGTCCGGTCAAGGGACAGATCATCCGCCTCGATCAATCCGCCATGCCGCTCCTCGATCATGTGGTCCGATCCCCCGAGATGTACCTGGTCCCGAAGCACGATGGAACCGTGGTGCTGGGGGCCAGCAGCGAGGATCGCGGGTTTGATCCCTCCATCACCGCCGGCGAAATCCTTGAGCTGCTCCGCGCGGCATGGGAGTGCGTCCCCGGCATTTACGAGCTTCCGATTGCCGAGACACGGGTCGGCTTCCGCCCCGCGACGATCGATCACGCGCCGCTGCTGGGTGATTCCGGTGTCGGCAATATCTCCCTGGCGACCGGCTATTACCGGCACGGCATTCTCTTCTCTCCCCATGCCGCCGCCATCCTGGCCGCCTACCTTCTGCACGGCGATGAATCCGAATGGCTGACAACATTTTCCCCCGGTCGATTCCATGCAACTTCAACTGAACGGCTCCCCCATTGAGAGCGCCGCGGCAACCGTCAACGATCTCCTTCTCGATCGCGGCATCAACCCCGGACAGCCGGGAATCGCGGTGGCCATCAACGGCGAGTTGATCCCGCGAAGCGAATGGGAGGACCATCCCCTGAACGAACGGGATGATATCGAGCTGATTACCGCGATGCAGGGAGGCTGACAGGTCTATATCAGCCTGTTGAATTACTACAGACGCCCAGACTGTTCAACAACGATCAGATGCAAGGCGGTCGAATCTGAGCGAATGAGGCGTCCTTCCGGACGCCGCAGTGAGCGAATGATGAAGGCCAACGCGGCAGATGACGTTGTTCAACAGTCTGATATGCAACGATGAACAACACTATGAACACATCTGATCCTGATACCGGGCTTGTCGAAAAGAAGGAGGTGATCGATTCTGATCTCTTCAATCTGGCCGGCCGCGCCTACCGATCGCGGCTTCTGCTCGGCACCAGCCGCTATCCCAACCCCCGCATCATGGTGGATGCGATGGAGGCCAGCGGCACGCAGCTTGTCACCGTTTCCATCCGCCGGATGAATCTCGCCGATACATCCTCCGGCTCCATCCTCGGCTATATCGACCGTTCCTATTACGATCTCCTGCCGAACACCGCCGGCTGCTATACCGCCAAGGAGGCGGTGCTGACCGCGAAGCTGGCGCGCGAGGCGCTGGAGACCGAGCTTATCAAGGTGGAGGTGATCGGCGATGAGGATACGCTCCTGCCGGATGTGGAGGAGCTGCTGAAGGCGTGCCAGGAGCTGGTGAGAGCAGGCTTTCAGGTGCTTCCCTACTGCAACGATGATCTTATCACCTGCCTCAAGCTCCAGGATATGGGCTGCGCCGCGGTGATGCCGCTGGCCGCGCCGATCGGCTCGGGCATGGGAATCCGCAACCCGTACAATCTTCAGATCATCCGCCAGCGCATCACCATCCCGATGATCATCGACGCGGGAATCGGCACCGCTTCCGACGCCGCCCGCGCCATGGAGCTTGGCGCCGATGCCGTTCTGCTCAACACCGCCGTGGCCGGGGCGCACCATCCCGTGGGGATGGCGCGTGCCATGCGCCTGGCGATCGAGGGAGGACGCCTTGCCTATCACGCCGGAAGGATTCCCACGCGACTCTATGCCGTGGCCTCCTCGCCGACGGAGGGGATGATCGGCCGGGAGAACCGATGAGGGCCATCCCGCCGTTCCGGCTGATGGCGATCGTCTCGGATGAGCGGGGAATCGATGATGCCATCGAGCGTGCCGGGAGATATCCACGGCTCGGTTTCGGGGCGATGCTTCGCGATCCGGATCATAATTCCCTCGCCGTGTATCGTCTGGCCGATGCCGCGCAACGGAAGGCCATCCCCGCCAATCTGGCCCTGATCAGCAATGGCTGCCGGGTCGGGGAGATCGCATGGCGCCATCTCACATCCAGACAGCTTGTTCGCATGCGGGAACTGTTGCCGGATGCGCGCGCGGGGCAGCTCTTCGGCGCGTCGGTTCATTCGGTGGATCAGGCGCGGCTGGCGGTGCGGCATGGCGCGTCGTATATCATCGCCAGCCCGGTGTTTCCAACGGCATCAAAGCCGGGGCATCCCTGGATCGGCATCGAGGGATTGCGGGCGATCGTATCGGCGGTTCCGCTTCCGGTCTTCGCGCTTGGCGGCATCAACGGCGGCAACGCCATGGAGTGCCTCCACGCCGGTGCTTACGGCATCGCCGCCATCTCATTCTTCTCACCCGATGAGCGTGGAAAGCTCCATCGCTTTCTCGACGACGCGGGAGCTGCTCTCCTGGCACTCCCCGATATCGCTCCGCCCAGGGATATGCCGGTGGTGCTTTCGATTGCCGGCTCCGATTCCGGCGGAGGTGCCGGAGTGCAGGGGGATCTGAAGACGTTCGAGGCGCATGGCGTGTTCGGGACCACGGCGATCACCGCAATCACGGCGCAGAACACGCTGGGCGTCCGCTCGGTCCATCCGCTGCCGGCGCGCGTCGTGGTCGATCAGATGGAGGCGGTGTTCGATGATGTTCCGGTGGCGGCGGTGAAGATCGGCATGCTTGCCAATGGCGATATCGTCCGCGCGGTTGCCGCGTTTCTCCGAGCGCGCGCCGCCGATATCCCCATCGTCCTTGATCCCGTGATGATCTCCTCCAGCGGCCATCACCTGCTGGATGCCGATGGCGTTGAAGCATTGAGGGATCTGCTTCTCCCCCTGGCAACGTTGATAACGCCGAACGCGAAGGAGGCGGCGCTCCTCTCAGGCATCGATATCGAAAAAAAACCTCCGCGATCCATTGCCGCCGCCATCAGAGAGCTTGGCGTGCGGGCCGTGCTGGTGACGGGAGGGGATCGTCCCCACAGGATGTTCGGCCTCCATTATTCCGTGGACTTCCTGGATGATGGTGTTGCCGGTGAGCCATTTTTCGCCGCGTATATCGAGACCACCAGCACGCACGGAACCGGCTGCGCTCTCTCTTCCGCAATCGCCGCCAACCTCGCCATGGGGCTTCCGCTCCTGGAGGCGGTCCGGCGTGCAAAGCTCTACGTGGCCGATGCGATTTTCGATGCTCCAGGCCTGGGAGGCGGACATGGGCCGCTTCTCCACCAGCGCATGGTGTAAGGAATGTGGGGGAAGATATGAGAATGGGCGACTCGATCGATACCCCGTTCCGGGGAAAGATTCTTATTTTCGGCGGCTATGTCAAGAAAACAGCTTGTTATCGCGATTGATGGGCCGGCCGCCTCCGGCAAAAGCACCACGGCACGCCTGGTGGCCCAGCGGCTTGGCTATACCTATATCGATACCGGTGCCATGTACCGCGCGGTTACGCTCGCGGTGCTGGATGCGGGGATCGATCCTGATGATTGCGGCGCGGTGGAACGCCTTGCCGAGGAGCTCGCCATCCATCTGGAACGCCTGGAGGATGGCGCCCTTCACGTCTACCTGAACAGCCGGGATGTCTCTGGTGAGATCCGCTCGCCGGGGGTGACCCGTCATGTATCGGCGGTAAGTTCCCACCCGGGCGTCCGGCGCCGGCTTGTGGAGCTTCAGAAGCGGATTGGGGAGAAGGGGGGGGTGGTGATCGATGGCCGCGATATCGGAACGGTCGTCTTTCCGGATGCCGATGTCAAGGTCTTCATGGTCGCCGATCTGAACGCGCGCGCATCGCGTCGCCAGGCGGAGTTTCAGACGATGGGGGATGATCTTCCGCTCGATGGCCTGGCCTCCGAGCTGGCGGAGCGGGATCGGCTGGATTCCACGCGCGCCGTCAGCCCGCTTGCCAGGGCGGACGATGCCGTGGAGATCGATACGTCCGGCCTCTCGATCGAGGAGCAGGTGGATATTGTGATCGGTCTTGCCGAGCGGAAATCAGGCGCCGCCGGATGATCTCCCTCTCTCGTGACAATTCTTCAGCTCTTCCTTAATTCTCGTTATAGATCAATGATTCTCTTCCGCAATATCCGCCTTCTCAACCCCGCGCAGAACCTGGATCGTCGTGCCGATCTTCTGATTGATTCGGGTGTCATACGGTCGATCGGCGAATCGCTCTCCGCGCCTGATGGGGCGGAGGTCCGCGACGCATCGGCATGGGTGGCCGCTCCCGGATTCTTCGATATGCACGTTCATCTGCGGGAGCCGGGGGCCACCCACAAGGAGAATATCAAAACCGGCTGCGCGTCGGCGGCCAACGGCGGGTTCACCGGCGTCTGCGCCATGCCGAACACCACACCCGCCACCGACTCCGTGGAAGTGGTCCAGTCGATCCTCTGGAAGTCGCAAGGGCTGCCGGTGGATGTGCTCCCCTCTGCCGCCACCACCAAGGGGCGGAAAGGTGATGGGCTTTCCCCGATGGGGGAACTGCACGAAACGGGAGTCCGCCTCTTCACCGACGATGGCGATTGCGTGGAGTCATCGGAAGTGATGCGCCGCGCATTCGAGTACGCCTCGATGTTCGATGGCGCCGTGATCAGCCAGCACTGCGAGGATCATACGATGACGCGCGGCTTCGCGATGAACGAGGGGGCAACATCCACCAGGCTGGGGCTGGCCGGATATCCGAGCGTGGCCGAGGAGCTTATCATCGCCCGCGATATCATGATCGCCAATTTCTGCGGCGGGCGACCCTACCACGTCTCCCATATGAGCACCGGCGGGGGCGTTGAACTGGTCCGCCGCGCCAGGGCCGACGGGCACGCCAACATCACCTGCGAGGTGACGCCGCACCATTTCGTGCTGACCGATGAGGCGGTCGCCACCTACGACACCAACGCCAAGATGAACCCGCCGCTCCGCACCCAGGCCGATGTGGAGGCGATCCTGAACGGGTTCCGCGATGGGACGATCGACGTGATTGCCACCGACCACGCGCCGCACGCGCTGGCCGAAAAGGAGGTGGAGTTCCAGAACGCGCCCAACGGGATCATCGGGCTGGAGACATCGATCGGCCTGAGCTGCACGCATCTGGTGCATGCCGGGGTCGTCTCGCTTGGTCGCCTGGTGGAGCTGATGGCGATCAACCCGCGCACCATCCTCTCGCAACCGGTTCCCGCGATTGAAGAAGGGGCCGCCGCCAACCTGACGATCTTCGCGCCGGACGAGGAGTGGACGGTGGATACGGCGAAGTTCAAAACGATGTCGCTCAACACGCCGTTCAACGGCTGGACGCTGAAGGGAAAGCCGGTGGCAATCGCAAACAACGGGGCGGTTGTCTGGAGCGATCTATAGAACATCGACAGCAGACTGTTGAAGGACGTCATCTGCGGCGTCGGGGGACGTTTCAAACGTCCCCCGACATTTATCATTCGCTCACTGAGGCGTCCGGAAGGACGCCTCATTCGCTCAGCCGCCGTGCGGCTGATCGTCCTTGAACAGTCTGTGCATTTGAAGTAATTCAACAGTCTGACAGGCCCAATCCTCCGCATCACGGCATCACCATATGATCACCTTTATCTCCGGCGATCTGCTTCAGGCCGATACCGAATACATCGCGCAGGGGGTCGCCGTTGGTTCGCAGGAGGGGATGGGGACCGGGCTGGCGCTGAAGATATCGATGAAGTGGCCGGAGGTACAGGCGGCGTTCAAACGATACACGCGGAACTCGAAATTCGATGGGGGGGATATCTTCGTCGTGAAGCCGGCGGCGGGAC
>JBDSJW010000403.1:0-2945 GCA_039917235.1 Kapaibacterium sp. (SeqCode)
CGGGCGGGTTTGAAACCCGCCCCGACTACGGCACTCGCGAACATCTTAATCGGAATCGCCCGGATCTCCCGTGAAAGAAGCCTAAGAAGATGCGCCTTCGGAACGCCGACAAACGCGCGCGGCGGAAGCATCCGGCAGGCGGCGGCCAGCCTGCGCCGGTCCGACCACGCATCCACGAACAGGCCGACGGCGCCGATATGGAACGCGGCGAGAAGGATGATATAGAGATCGAGCGACATCGGAACAAAGATCAGCATCGGATCCCCCTTGCCGATTCCCCGTTCCGTCAGATATCGCGCGGCATTCCTCACATCGCGAAGCAGCTCGCCATAGGTGATTGCGCGATCGCCATCGATGATCGCCGTCTTCTCCGGAAACCGTTCGGCGTTCCCTATGAATATCCCGATGATGTTTCCGCTCATATCATATAGCTGCTGCACACAGACATTGCGCCCCGCCGGGACTTGAGAGGATTCTTCCGCCAGCGGAGTGCCGCGGATGACATTATCTAATGACTACAAGTACCGCGGACTGTTCAACAACGATCCGATGCAAGACGGCCGAACCTGAGCGATCGAGGCGTCCTCCCGGACGCCGCAGTGAGCGAATGGTGAAGGCCAACGCCGCAGATGATGTTGCTCAACTACAAGTACTGCGGACTGTTCAACAACGATCAGATGCAAGGCGGCCGAGCCTGAGCGAATGAGGCGTCCTCCCGGACACCGCAGTGAGCGATGGTGAAGGCCAACGCGGCAGATGACGTTGTTCAACAGTCCGCCCCGTAGAGACGATAGTTGCGATACGGCTCGCTAATCCCCGCCAAAACATTCATCGAAACATTCTCTTCGTACATCAGCGCGTGAATCACCTCATCATAACCATGCTCCCTCGCGGCGGCGTGAACCTTCTCCGCCAGAAATGTCCCCAGCCCCCGTGGCGCGTCCGGTGCCGCCACGACAGTCTTGATGATAAGGGAGCGTTTCGCCGTTTCATGAATATTCCTCACCGCGAAGATAAAGGCGAGCGGACGGCCATCCTCCCCCGACGCTATCAGGACGAACGCGGGATCGACCAGCGGGCGAATCGGCATATAGAGATCGCGGAAGCTCTCGAAACTGATTGGCGTGTAGAAGAGATTCCCCGCGAACCCCTCCAGCGAAAGCCGGTAGAGCTTCAGCAACTCCTCCTCGAACCTGTCGGTATCGACCGGGCGGACGGTTACGCCGCGACTCCTGTAGATCTCCTCGAACCGGCCGACGCGATCATACGGACGGTCCAGCCCCGCCACCTTCGTTGAGAAATAGCGCGCCACGGTTCTGAAGCCGCATCCCTCCCACTGCGCCGCGTACCACGGCTTATTCCGAACGTCGAGAAAAAAGGGAGGGGCATCCGAGGGGAGCGCCACGCGGTAACGATGCCATGTGGAGCCGTTGAGCGGGCCAAGAAGCCGCGTGCATCCAAGGCTGCGATAATGCTCCGCGATCGCATCGAACAACAACGCCGCCGCATCGATATCATCCTCCGCCTCGTACCACCCCACAAGCGCCGTGGGCTGGCCGTCGAGACGGATTCCATCGTGGATCATGCCGCATGCACCGGCGATAACGCGATCACCAGCGCGGACAAGGAACGCGCGCGCGCCGGCGTCATCGCGCGGATCGGCGGGGTGGCTCCAGCCGGGATCATCGCCATAAAGCCGCTCCGTGAAGTCGCGGAACCGGCTCCAGCGCGGCGAGGGGAGATCGAACGATTCAACGATGATATCCTGCACGTCGATTCAGGTTTATGAGAAGAGCGCGACCGCTGTCATTACCGGATCATAAAAAGCGTCAGCAGCCGGATGGCATAGCCGATCAGAACGGCGAGTATCGCGTGGTCCACTCGCAGCCTGGGAAAGCGCGTGGCAAGCCAGATTGCAAGCCCGGCGGCAATGATGAGCGCGACGATATCCGGAAGCAGCCGGCTATTGTCATATATGACAAGGATCAGCAGAACCCATGCGAACAGCGGCACCGTGATATTATCAAGCCCCTTTGATGACACCGCCTCCACGCCGGTCAGCAGCAGCGCCACAAGGATCGCCGTAAGGGCCAGATTGATTTCCCACTCCCGGCTTACCACGCCGGTTGCCCCGTGAACGTTTCTGCCCACATCCTCAAGCAGCAGCCGAAATCCCCCCCAGATGATCACCGCGGTTACGATAAAGAACGTCGCCGATCCCTCCACGCTCTTGCTCCCCCCGGCCACCAGATAGCGATGCCGCCCGAATCGTTTCCCCACAAGCCCCGCCAGCGCGTCGGCAACGGCGAGGATCAGAACGATGATCCGGTATATGTCGGGGCCGCCGGCGATCGTGGAGAGAAACAGCGTCAGCCAGATCGCGAGCGGATAGATGATCTCCCCCACGGTCCCCCTCTCCACCCCCTGCACTGATTGCAGCTTCCCGGAACGTTTTGTGATGATCAGCAGCCCGAAGAACGCGACGGCAAGGGCCAGCACGCTCCAGTGCGACTGAAAAAGCTCCGGAAAGAGAAGCGCGATCATCCCGCCGCCGAAATGAACCAGCTTGCGCGATGTCTCGGGATCGGGATGGCGGCGGCGGCTCCAGATCTCGACGCCGATGAAGAGCGCCAGGTAAAGAGCGGCGGTCAGAAGTGCCGATAGTGCCTCGGAGCCGTAGTTCATCCCAGCTTTTCATCCACGTGAAACGATTGATAGAAGAACGCCCGATCCCTCAGCAGCAACCGGCTGGAAAGCTCGGCCAGATATCGCGTCCGCTCGGGAAACCGCTCCGAAATCCTCCGCGGCACCAGCATGTTCCAGTAGGCGATCCTGCTCCCCTCGGCGCTCCGCTCGATGATCTCCGACGCCACCGTTTCGAACAGCGCGTCGTCCATATACTCGAAAATATCGGAGAGATTCCAGGCATCGAACTGCCGGTCGGT
>JBDSJW010000404.1:0-3453 GCA_039917235.1 Kapaibacterium sp. (SeqCode)
AGGGCGGGTTTGAAACCCGCCCCGACAAACGCTGACAAAACGCAACGCATTACGCTTCAACCGGCCGGACAACCATGATGCCGGTGTGCTTGGAAACGCTCGCCAGATAGACGCTCAGCTCATCGTCCAGCGTCACCTGTTTTTTGGTGAGCGATGCGTGGAGGAATCTGAGAAGGCCGGCGTCATCGCGGTAGCAGAGCCCCGTGTGGGAGCAGTCGATACCGTTGATGGTGGTGGTAATGCCGATGATATCGCCGGTCTGGAGCTTCGGCTCAATTGCCCTCACTTTGTCCTTTGGCACGTAGTACATATTGCGGCTGTTGATGGTCCGCTCCACTTCCGCGATCACCGGCACCATCTTGGGATTCGCCTTCAACTGCTTGTAGGCATCGGGATGGGTGCTCATAAAGTTCACCGGGTTGGTGAACCGGACGGCGCCCGGAAGCTCGCGGGTGATGTTCCGCACAACATGCTTCGCCTCGTTGTCGTAGAACCAGTCGGATGTATAATGGAGGCGCGATGTATAGTCGGTCATTCTGCCACCACGATATCGCGTGTAGGTAACCTGCGCCATAAGCGCGGCCGGGGTCGCGGTGCCCCGTTTGATCGACCGGGCCATCCCCAGAGCGCTCTCGAAGAAGGTCACGCAATCCAGCCCGAGCAGGTTTACCGAGCAGACTTCATGATCTTCAAACAGCTCCAGCGTTGCCCCCACGTATGGCGTTCCGCGCATCTCCAGGGCGATCTTCCCAATCAGCTCCCCGATCGGCAGCGACTTCCATTTCCCCTCCTCCGCCAGCTTTGTGATCTTCGTGAACGCGGCCTGGCCGGTGAAGTTCTTCGGATCGGCGTCGCGCGGGAGGCGTCGCGCCATGCCGGCCCCCGGAATCAACGCGGGGATAGCCAGCGCTCCAAGCGTAGCCAGCGACGTTCTTTTCAGGAAATCTCTACAATTCATATCCATCGGTTCTCCAGCGAGAGTGTAGTGTTCGAAATCGATTGCAACGGAGGAGAGAGTCACGGGCGAACGATCAGTTCGCGATCCGCACGGTGATTACATTGCTTTTCACCAGTTGTTGCGACGCCACCAGCACATCGCCGATATCATCCTTCATCCCCACGGTAATCTCCACAGAATCCCGCGCCGCGTTCCACTTCCGCTCCTTGACGGGGAGCGCGTCCAGATAGTTGAGCGTGGTGTAGGATATATCGTAGCGGAGCCTGAGGGAATCCCCCAGCTTCGGATCGCGCTGGTATGATGCCGCGCGAAGCTCCTTGCTCCTGTCGGAATAGAGCGTCGGGTTCAACTCGGCCTGGAGATAATATTCGGGAACCTCGGTCGGCGTGGAGCAGAGCCACCGCTGGGGGATGATCCCGCGCAGCACCACTTCCTTTCCCTTTGGAAGCCTGAAGAATCTGAGACGGGCGTCCTCCCGCTCCACAAGATCGTTGTACTGAATCTGCCGCGCCACCCGCACCGGGCCGCCGCTCACGTAGAAGAGCCGCCACGGATAGAGTTTAATGTTCTCCCCCTCCAGTTCGTTGGAGATGGGAATGTAGATATCCCGCGCGCTGTTGTTGGCAACCTCGATCCCGACCTCGGCCCCGTTCTCGCAACGGGCCGGAATATCCCCCCCGATCAGCAGCACCACCACGCTATCCCCCGGAACGCTGCTCGCGCGGAGGTTGGTGAAGTTCCAGGTGGAGTACCGGATGGTGCGGCAGCAGACAAACGGACTCTCCGAGGAAACGGCATAGTTCACCACCTGCGGCGGCGGCGTGCATGCCGATAAAACCAGCATCAGAAGGCACAGGAGATAACGGGAGAATTTCATCATGTGCAAAAATACAAGAAGGATGGAACCACCGGCGTGGCGGCCCCATCCCTCGATGATCATGCCGACAATTTATCGGCCTCCGGCACCCACGGCTGCTCCGGCTCTCTCAGCGCCGCGTCCGCGCCACCGGCCCGCCACCGAACGATACGCCAAACGTCCCGGCATACGGAAGGTTCGGGGTCGGCTGATATGATATCACGATATCGATATAGCGATTCGGCGATGTCCCCTGAAGCAGCGCCCCGCCGGCGCTTGCGATAAAGACCCGCGCATAGTGATAGCTCCCCTCCGCTCCGGTTCTGACGTAGAAGCCCATCCCCTGCGCCGCGTTAACCGGCATGGTAAACGCGCTGCGGTTGCCGGCGGGAGCAATCTGCTGGTCCAGCGGCGCCGAGCTGTACCAGGTATCGATACTCGACGCCATGTAGGACATTTTGGAGATGTAGACCGTGGAATCGAAATCCCCCTCCCCCAGATATCCCGGCAGACCGAACGCCGGGCCGATATCGAACGTGGTTGGCGTTCCATCGGGAACCCAGATCGCAAGCTGCACCGCGGCCGGATCGCCGGGGTTCCTTGCTCTCAGGCGCCGTGGTCCCCCGAGCGATGAATCGATCGTAAGACCGCTGCCGTAGGGGGAGGACTCCTCGTACATCCGAAGGCTGGTGGTTCCGGAAGGCTCGTTGACATAGCGGGTAGCGGTGGCCCATCGGAGCGCGACGGCGGCGGAACGGCCCACGCCCCGCATCGCGGAGACCTGGAATGTGTAGAGTTTCCCGGAGTGCAGATTTCCCACCGTCATCGATGAATCCGTGGCGGTTGCGGTCATGCTGTCGATGGCGGCATCGGCACGCCAGATCACCTTGTAGCTGATCGCCCCCGTATCAACGCCGGGAGTCCAGGCAAGCCGGATGGCGGTATCGCTGATCGAGCTGGCGCGGAGATCGGAGGGGGGGATCACCTTCAGGCCGTTCCACATCGCCGTGGATGCGGTGGAGAGGAGATCGCCATTGGCGGCCCGGAGCCAGAACGTATAGCTGTTGGCCGAGTTAAGCCCGGGAATGCTGACGGCGCTGGCCGACAACGGAACGGCCACATGACCGGAATCGCCGCCGGGGACTTTCCATGAGACAAGATAGCCGGTAAGCACGGGATCGGTGGAAGCGGTCCACGTCAGCCGCGCGGTGGCCGGATCGGTGAACATCGCCAGCAGATTTTTTGGCGGACTCACCTGACGCCACTGTACCGAGACCGACGGCGAGAAGAGCGTATCGCGACGGGCGGTGAGGGAGAATGTGTAGGTGATGCCGGTCTTCAGATTGCTGACCCGGAGTGCCATGGGAGATGCGGGGAGATTGAGCGAATCGGCCGAGCCGCCGGCCGGGCTCCAGACGATCCGATAGCCGGTGATGCCGGCGGAATCGGCCGGAGCCGTCCATTGTAGATCGACGGTCGAATCATTGATGCCGGTGGCATGCAGATCGCGGGCAACGCCGGGCGCCTTCAGGGTTGCGTTGCCGGCGGGATCATCCTTGCAGCCGCTGCCGGCCAGAGCGATAGCGCCGGCCAGGATGCCGGTAAACAGGTACCTGAGCTTCACAATGTAATCCTCCAA
>JBDSJW010000405.1:0-14339 GCA_039917235.1 Kapaibacterium sp. (SeqCode)
TTCAGGAGCTGATGCAGTCGGAGGGAAACCCGAGCTTCCGCGGCGTGCTTGCCGGCATCGAGCGGCTGGTTCGGGAACTGGAAATCCCGCTGATCGTCAAGGAAGTCGGCGCGGGACTCTCCGCCGATGTGGTGCGGCGGCTGCTGGATGCCGGCATCCGCTATATCGACGTGGCGGGCGCCGGCGGCACAAGCTGGTCCGGCGTGGAGCTGCTCCGTCGCGGCCCGAATGCCGATGATGAGATGTTCTGGGACTGGGGAATCCCCACGGCCGACGCGCTTATCGACGCGGCTCCGCTCTGCAACGGCGCCGGGGCAACGCTTATCGCCTCGGGAGGAATAGGCGGCCCACGCGATATCGCTATCTCGATCGCCCTCGGAGCCCATCTTGCCGGCTCCGCCCGCATCCTCCTCCGCACTCTTCTGGACGAGGGGCAGACGGCGCTCTCCGATCTTCTGACCGGATGGCGACGGCAGCTTCGCGGGATGATGTTCCTCTGCGGCGCGCGCGTGGTGGAGGATCTCCGGCACGCAAAGCTTCATCTCCGGGAGGAGAGGGAAACCCGCGCCGGCGAATAGACCGGGGATGTGAATCGATTCACGAACCGATGATTGATATGACGTGGAGAACGGAACGGGCCATTGGTTGGGCCGATCCCAGTGCATTCTGATATATGATCATGGATTTTCAACAGCATTATCTCTCCTGCAAATCCCTCGTTGATGAACGGCTCCGCACCGTAATCGGCGCGCGGGAACCATCAGCCCTCTACGAGCCGACGCAGTATATCCTGAGCGGTGGCGGCAAACGGGTCAGAGCGGTACTGGTGATGCTGGCCGCCGAGGCGGTCGGCGGCATCGGCACCGATGCGCTCGCCGCCGGGGTCGGAATCGAGATGCTCCACAACTTCACGCTGGTGCATGATGACATCATGGACAGCGCCGCCACACGTCGCGGCCGGCAGACCGTCCATACGCGGTGGGATGAGGGAACGGCGATCCTGGTGGGGGATGTGCTGATAGGGCTGGCGCAGTCCACGCTGCTGGAGAACCCGCCGAAACGCTGCGTGGAGGTGGTCCGCGCCTTTACGCACGGCATTATCGATGTCTGCGAAGGGCAGGCGCTGGACCGCGAGTTCGAGACCAGAAACGATGTGACGATCGATGATTATCTTCACATGATCGCCATGAAGACCGGACGGCTGGTGGAAACCGCGGCCGAGGTGGGAGGGCTTATGGGGGATGGAACGCCGGAGCAGATCAATGGACTGCGCGCGTATGCCCGGCATATCGGACAGGCGTTCCAGATTCAGGATGATCTCCTCGACATCACCGCCGATGAGGCGGAGCTGGGAAAGCGGATCGGCGGCGATATCATCGAGGGGAAGAAAACCTATCTGCTGGTCCGCGCGCTGGAGCAGGCCACCGACGGCGATGACCGGAGAATGCTGGATGAGATGCTGGCGAACAAGGGGCTGGCGGAGGAGATGATCCCGGTGATGCGCGATCTCTATGACCGTCGCGGCATCCTCGACAGCGCGCGGCGGGATGTGCGGCTTTATATCGAACGCGCGGAAGCGGATCTCAAGGTCCTCCCGGATACGCAGGCACGGGAGATGCTGGTCTGGTTTGCCCAGATGCTGATGAGCAGAAAAGGATAAGCGACCGCGCGCATCGGAAAGATTTCGGGAAACCTCAGAACCCCTGATTGGATGTCATGATCGTAACCACTGTAAGGATTCGGAACCGCGCGGGGCTTCATACCCGTCCCGCCGCGACCATCGTCAAGAAGGCATCGAAATACAAGAGCGAATTCGCGATTGTCAAGGATGGCTTTCGGATCAACGGCAAGAGCATTATCGGCGTGATGACGCTGGCGGCGGAGCAGGGCTCCGAGTTGACGCTGGAGTTCAACGGCATCGATGAGGCGGATGCCGCGCTGGATATCGGGGAGTATTTCGAGCGGGGATTTGACGAGGAATTCTGAACGGAATAAGCATACGGCAACGGGCGCCGATCCGGTATCATCGGACGGCGCCCGCGCTTGTATGTTCAACTGATTTGTCCGGGGAGATCACATCCCCATCTTCACCGCCACCTTGCAGTCCCCCGTATCGATATTGATCGTCCGCGACGTGCGATCCACCTCCATCGATTTCACCGTTGCCGGGATGATCTCCTTTGTCTCCGGGTTCTCCGTGAAATCCATCAGCACAAGCCAGTCCTGCTCGGTAAGCACAACCTCCGCGGCGTTCCCCTCGCGCATGATCGGATAGAACTGAAGGACGCGCTCCAGGAGCCCAAGCCCCTGCTTCATATGTAATGTCGGTTCCATAGCGATGATTTCGGATGATTCGATCTGAAGCGCCCTCCGGCGCATAATGCAATCCCGAAGTTACGGCGATGGGGGCGATCGGCCCAACTTCGAGGATGTCTCTATCAGCAACGGCAGTGCCGTGGGGCGGGAGATGCCGGTGACAATCGGACAATTCACCTGTTATACCCTCTGTGGGAGCAATTGCGGCTCCGGGATTATCCAACCAACGATCTACCTGGACTATCTGTATGAAACGATTTACACGATTCATCCGCCTGCTGATGCTCTCCACGGCGGCGGTCATCCTCGCCTCCTGCGGCAACACCGCCACCAGCCCGACAGTGACCGGAAATCTGAGCGGACGGGTGGTTCTCATGGATGAGTCCGGCAATATTACTGCCGATTCCGGCGGCGTTACCATCTCTATCAAGGGAACACATTACTCAGCGATGACGGCCGCTGATGGCACATGGAAAATCGCCGATCTGCCGCAGGGGACGTATACGCTCACGGCAAGTAAACCGGGCTATTTTCCCTTTACCGACCCGGCCTTCCGATTCGTCGGTCGGGGAGATGATTACTATCCCGCATACAACAGCCGTCTCTATCTGATTCAGACGCCCCAGTTCACCATTACGGAAATGGCCGTGGTGGCCCGCCCAATCGATACCCTTTTCGTCGACAATCCTCCCGGTGGCCCCCCCGATTCGATCAGTATCCTCTATAACCAAATCGCGATCAGCGGAACGATCAGCGCTCCGGCAGCCCCGAATGCCCCGTCCGATATAACGCTCACACTCACGACCAAACCGGCCGGCTCATCGGGCGATTCGACGGTCCAGTACTATATGAGCCTCTCCCTTCAGAAAGCGAGAACCTCGTTCGGGTACCTCCTAGGAGCGGAGACGCTTCGGGGGTCTGGGATTCCTTCCGGCACGCGAGTCTATATCATCGCCTATCCCGGGAATTATCGTGTCACGATCGGCGAGGACCCGATAACCTTCCGACCCTATCCGCTGCACGTCACCCCGGCATCCAATGAGGTAAGCGTGGTGGTGCCATAGCCTGAATCAATGCAACGCAGTTCAGATCAGCCCCGCCGGAATGGATAATATCCGCCGACGGGGCGGTTTCGTCTGGTACGGGAAATTCTATCGATTCCTGCGAATTCTTTTCTTTGCTCCCATTTGCGCGACATTCAAACCACTATCCGGTCTTAACCACACGCCGATCAAATGATATTCCCCGCTCGATGTCGCATGGCCGATTTCCTGACGGCGGTATCGAATTTTTCAGCGTTGATATCATTGCAATCGAATGAACGCGGCGGTAAATCCATCCGGCGACCGCGGGCACGATGGCGGTATTGTGCCGTAACGAGAGTGAACAAAAGGCACCGTAATCTACCCCGCGAGGAATTCTGCAACCTCGTGGGGTGGTTGCGTTTGTCCGCGCCGATCGCATTATCGCAATTTGATTTTTCGATCGTAAATATTATTAATCAAATTTCCGGCACATCATCCATCATCATTTATTTATCCGTTAATTCGCGAAAATGTTCCCGCGGCAGCCTGATGTCATGTCGATTATCATCTCCGTAATTCCCCCGATAATCCGAAACAGCAGGCTCTTATGGATTCGTGCCGTAACGAGAGTGAGCCTACGATACCGATTGCGCCCGGCGTTGATCGCCAACAGCAACCAGCACGGGGTTACGTCATTGCAGTGTTCGGGTCGTCCCCATGCCGGACCGCAGCGGGAACCCCGTCGTGTCGTATCTTCCCCTTTCTTCAAACGGACGAACATCAACTTCAGCACTCGTATCATGCGCATCGGATCAGAGATTCAGGGGACACCGGCTTACCAGAAGAACTACGATACCAACACCGGGCTGCTTGGCTCCATCGAGGAGATTGCGGCCGGAACCCGTGCCGGCGGCGGCGCGAAGGCCGTTGAACGGCTTCACGCGAAGGGGAAGCTGACCGCCCGCGAGCGGATTGATCTGCTGATCGATCCGGGAACATATTTTCTGGAGATAGGGCTGCTGACGGCGCACGGGTTCTATAAGGAGCAGGGGGGCGCCCCATCGGCCGGCGTCGTGGCGGGCGTTGGGATCGTGGAAGGGCGTGTGTGCATGATCGTCGCCAACGATGCCACGGTAAAGGCGGGGGCATGGTTTCCGCTCACCGCGAAGAAGAACATGCGCGCCCAGGAGATCGCCATCGAAAACCGCCTGCCGACGATCTACCTGGTGGATTCCGCCGGCGTCTTTCTGCCGATGCAGGATGAGATCTTCCCGGACAAGGAGCACTTCGGTCGGCAGTTTCGGAACAACGCCATCATGAGCAGCATGGGAATCCCGCAGATCGCCTGCATCATGGGTCCCTGTGTTGCCGGTGGAGCATATCTGCCGATCATGTCGGATGAGGCGCTGATTGTTGAAGGAAACGGCTCGCTCTTTCTGGCCGGGCCGGCTCTGGTGGAGGCGGCGATCGGCGAGCGGGCGGATATCGAGTCGCTTGGCGGGGCGTCCATGCACTGCTCGATCAGCGGCGTCACCGATTACCGCCCCAAGGATGACCAGGAAGCGATCGGCATGATCCGCTCCCTTGTCTCGAAGTTCGGCCCGGAGCTTGGGCAGCGGAAGCTCTTTGACCGTATCGAACCGCGTCCGCCGGCGTTTCCCGAGGATGAGCTTTTCGGCACCATTGCGCACGATCGCGCGCGCCCCTATGATTCGTACCAGACCATCGCCCGCCTTATCGACGGCTCCGAGCTGGATGAATACAAGGCGGACTACGGCCGGACGATCATCTGCGGCTACGCCCGTATCGATGGCTGGTCGGTCGGAATCGTGGCGAACAACCGGAATATCGTCCGCACCGCGCGCGGCGAGATGCAGGTGGGCGGCGTGATCTACTCAGAATCCGCCGACAAGGCGGCCCGCTTTATCATGAACTGCAACCAGCGGCATATCCCCCTCATCTTCCTCCAGGATGTCACCGGCTTTATGGTGGGGACGCGCGCCGAGCAGGGAGGGATTATCAAGGATGGCGCCAAGATGGTCAACGCCGTCAGCAATTCCACCGTGCCGAAGTTCACCTTTATCATCGGCAACAGCTACGGCGCCGGCAACTACGCGATGTGCGGCAAGGCCTACGATCCCCGGTTGATCTACGCCTGGCCCAGCGCCAATATCGCCGTGATGGGGGGAACGCAGGCATCCAAAACCCTGCTGACGATCAAAATGGCGCAGCTTGAGAAAACCGGCCAGACGATCGGCGAGGCGGAGCAGAAGGCGATGCTGAAGGAGTTTCAGGACCGCTACGATGAGCAGACAAACCCGATCTACGCGGCGGCGCGACTCTGGGTGGACGGCATTATCGATCCGCGCGAGACCAGGAATATCATATCGCGCGGGCTGGCGATGGCAAGCCATAACCACGAGATCCCGAAGTTCAACCCGGGAGTTCTCCAGGTATGACGGGCGTTTGATCATCCCCCGCCCGAAATCCCCTTCACCGGGAACTTCGGGCGGGAGATCCTTACCAGACTGTTGAAGGAGGTCATCCGCGGCGTCGGGGGACGTTTGAAACGTCCCCCGACATTCACCGTTCGCTCACTGCGGCGTCCCGAAGGACACCTCATTCGCTCAGGTTCAGCCACCTTGCATCTGATCGCCCTTGAACACTCTGGGCATTCGAAGTAATTCAACAGTCTGGTACGATGCAGAACATTACTACGTCAATACTTGATACGTCAACTATTGACGCGTAAATTTACCGCATGAAACAACGGATAAGCCTTTTGCAGCGGGAGCTGAGCCAGCCAAAACCCTTCGTCTCGCCGGCACAGGAAGGGGTTGTGGCCCTCCTCCTCACCGCCGATCTTCTCCGTCGGCGGCTGATTGAGATCATCGAGCCGCACGGCATCACGCTCCAGCAGTACAATGTGCTCCGCATCCTCCGGGGCGCCGATGAGGGATTGCCAACCATGACGATCGGCGAGCGGATGATTGAGCAGACGCCGGGCCTTACGCGGCTGCTGGACCGGCTGGAAGCCAAGGACCTTGTCCACCGCGTCCGCGGCGATGATGATCGTCGCCAGGTCCGCTGCACCATCTCCGCGGCCGGTCTTGCCCTCCTCAAAACGCTCGATCCCGCGGTCGATGCGGCCGATGAACGTCTCCTGAGCCCCCTCGGCGAAAAGGAACAGCGGAAGCTGGTGGAGATGCTCGAAGCCATCCGTTCAGGGAACTCATAAAAAATTTGGAGAGATAGTTGATCAGTCAACTATCGACCGCGACGCATTAAATCCGGGAACGAGTCGCTGGCTTTACATGCGCCAATTCCGTATCTACCGGGAGTGGCGGCGGCACGATCTGCCACGGCAACCGAACGCCGATCTCCCAACGTCCATGTATGATCATGAAGCTGATACGCTATTCAACCGCCGGTGATTTTATCGCCCGGACCGGCCGGTTTCTTGAATCCCGCGAGGCGGAGAACAACCTTATCCTTGGCATTGCCGGCCGGCTCCCGGCGCTGTTCGAGACGGCGGACCAGATCCCCTATCTCGCGAGCGTTGAGGATGATGAGACTGGCGATATCGTGGGAGTGTGTGTCCGCACGGCATCGAACAGGGGGGTGATGACGCGCATGCCGGAGCGGGGAATTGAGATGATTCTGGATGATCTGGCGGAGATCGGCGGGGAATATCCCGGCTTTGTGGGGCCGGAACGGGAGACGAACCTGGCGGCGGAGCTATGGCGCGCGCGCACCGGCGGGACGTTCAGGCTGACGATGGAGATGAGAATCTACGAGCTGGACAGGGTTATCCCCCCAGCCCGTTTCGATGGCATGTTGCGGGCCGCCACCGATGATGATATCGATACCACCGTGAAGTTTGCCGCGGCATTTATGGCGGAAGTTGGATACCCGCCACCGGCCATGACGCTGGAGGAACTGGTGAAGGGATATATCAGGGAGCGGCGACTCTATCTCTGGGATCTGAACGGGAAGCCGGTTTCGATGGCGGGATGTATCGGCCCCACGCCCAACGGCATCAGAATCAACTACGTCTATACGCCGCCGGAACTCCGCGGAAACGGTTATGCCAGCCGATGCGTCGCGGCGCTGAGCCAGCATCTTCTCGATTCCGGACGGCGCTTCTGCTTTCTCTTCACCGATCTCGCAAACCCGGTCAGCAACGCCATCTATCAGCGGATAGGCTATCGTCCGGTCGCTGACTTCAACGAGTACGAGCTGACGTGGCCGGCTTCAGGTGACCGGCGGCCGGCATTCTAGCAGACTGCTGAATTACTATAGATGCTCAGACTGTTCAAGGAGGATCAGCCGCACGGCGGCCGAATCTGAGCGAATGAGGCGTCCTTCCGGACGCCGCAGTGAGCGAATGATGAATGTCGGGGGACGTTGTTCAACAGTCTGCTAGTGCCCCCGCGCGATGCCGGTGCTCTCCTCCACCACAATACCGACCCCGCGGGAAAGAGCGCGTCCCTCCTGAAGATCGTTCTCGAACCGCTCCATGTCCCGGCCGCGACCGGCCGCATCTATCCGCACGCCATGCAGCCCGCGCTGTTCAAGCAGCGACTGAAGGGCCGCCGCCGCGCGCTCGGCACGCTGCGTGGAGAGCTGCACGTTCCGTTCATCCTCACCGATTCTATCGGTATAGCCTATGATCGTCACGCTTGCGCTGTCGCGGAGAGCGCCGGCGATATCCCTGATGGTCGCTTCATTCTGCTTGCCAAGTTCGGAGGAATTATAGCCGAAGCCGACAAGCATATAGGAGATCTGCTCGCGGTCACCGTTGCGTGCCACCCTCCCATCCACTACCTGCAATCGTTTCTCCAGCGTCATCGCAACCTGCGTTCTTGCCGATACCGTGGCGCCGGTCGAATCCTCCACCACAAGCTCGGCTTCCAGCGGCGCAAGATTGGAATCGATCTGGTCGGGAGCCAGTCGCCAGGTAAGCTCCGGCTGCATGCTCCGGGCGGCATCGCGATCGGTATAGCGGGCTATCGTATCGCCGTTCTGCATTACGGTGATGGTCCACTGTTTCATTCCGGCCGCCGCATCGTAGGTGGGGCTCATCCTGATGATCGGCGGATCGAAATCGCGGACGATCTGCTCGGTAATGACCGGCGCCATCACCCATTCCGGCGTGGTGACAAGCTCCGCGCGACGGTTATCCGCGCGACCATCCTCCACCGATTCGTTCGACCTGTGCATCGGGCCAAGCCCATCCTTCATTATGATCCGCGACCGGCCGATCCCCCACGTTTTTTCCAGATATCCGCGCACCGTCTCCGCCCGCGCCCGCTGCACTTCCGGCCGCTCATCCCGGGAGGCGGAACCAAACAGGGTAAGCCGTGATGAGGGATTTGCCCTGAGTCGGGAGCCGATAACATCCAGCGAGTGATGCTGAATATCGAGCACGTCGAGCCCCGCCAGGCCATCAACATAGAATGAGTCGATCTCCCGGCGCTGAAGAGTGGCGTAACGCGATGGAAACGTCGTGGAATCGCGGTCGAAAAAGATGGCGGGAATCAACGGCGCGTGCTGCCGCAGAAGAACCTCGTTGACATGAATCTTCGTCACCGAAAGCGGCCTGTTCATCTCGTCCACGCTATAGAGCGAGATGGCCGCCGAGAGACGTGGACGCGCCGGAGGATCGACGCGCGCCGGCACGGAATCGATGGCGATAACGGGGGGCTCGATTGGTGTGACGGGGGAGATATCGAAGAGAAGCGCCAGCCGTCCGCCGATGGAATATCGCCGCCACTCCGCCTCCCGGATCGGGGAGGTAAGATCGGCCGTCACCGCTATCTCCGGCGCCAGCAGCCTCCCTCCGCCGATCGGAAAGCCATACGATACATGCATCGTGGGCCCCACGACGGCCCGGTTGGTTGTCAGACGCGATCCGTTCGTGACCTCATGCACCCGCAACCCATCGCGAAAGCTGTAATCGCCGGGGCCGAGCACATTATCGGTTTCGCGATATTTCCCCTGCAACTGGAACCGCACCGCGCCACCGGCCGCGATCATCAGACGATCGGCAACACCGTAGCTGAGGAGCAGATCGAAATCGGTTCGCCAGTAGGTGGGATTGAAGATGAAAACTCGATGAAGCTCGATAAGGGCGGAGTTCTCATTATCGAAAATACGGATGGGATCGACCGGATCGGCGGAGAACCTGCTGGAGGAGAATGAGAGCGATCCGGTGGCGATGACGCCGAGACGCGGAAGGAGCGCCGAGGGGAACATCAGGCGGAGCCCGGCCGATGGGGAGATCGATGTTCCTTTGGTGAAGAGGCCACAATCGGTGGAGAGCGCCAGCACGGGGATCGCCCCCCGATCGAAACCGAAATCGCCGCCGATGATCGGGCCGAGAAACATCCTCCCCCTGTGCCCCTCCTGCGCCCCGGCCGATGCCGCGACCACAAGGAGCAAAAGTACGATGGAGCTTGCCTTCCGCAGGATCATCACATTAACCCGGCACTATTTACTTACTGATCACGATCGGCAGCAGATCCCGCTCGGCCCCGTTCCTGAGTTCGAGCATATAGACGCCGGAGCTCTCCTCGCCGATCTTTACCCGCGCCTCCTGCGTCCCCCCCGTGCCGGCCGGAAGCCGGGTCAGCGATGTCTCGCGTCCGGTGAGATCGATGACCCGTAGTTCCGGGAAGGTTCCCTGCGGCGCGTGATAGACAATCACCGCTTCGCTCGCCACCGGGTTCGGGTGGATCGACTCGATGCGCGCCAGCTTTCCGGCCCCGAAGCCGGTCCCGATATCGCATCCCGAAAGGATCACAAGGCCGTTCCCCGCGATCGCCGGGCTCTGCGTGCCGAACAACTGGAAGGAATCGAGCAGCACCACCGTGAGCGGTTGAGCCGTTGCCAACCCCTCGAACTCCAGCTTCAACACTTCTCCGCCCGCCATAATGCCGCTGCTGGCCGGCCTGTCGATCGCGATTACGCCGTTGATAAGAGTCGTCCTGGCGGCCGGATCGCCGGTAAGCGTGCGATCCGGGGAGATGACATCGTGCAGGAAGAGGCTGTTGGGATCAAATTTGATGATGGCATGATAGCCGCTGATGGAATCATGCTCAGTCAGTGGCGATACTATTCTGAGCGTCACCCACAGCCGCTGGCCGACCCTGGCGGAGGTGGTATCGAGCCATACAACCCGCGGCCCGCCCGATGGAATGGACTGGATGCGGAAGGGATCGGAGATGGCACGGCAGCCGAACTCCCCCACGATGGTAACAGCGTAAAGCCCCGGCTGAGCGGCATGGATCTTTTGATCAGTGGCGCCGGCGATCGGCTCTCCATCGCGCGTCCACTGGTATCCAAGGCCCGGGGTGGAGGTCAGCGTATCGTTGTTTGCGGCGATCGATGGGCGCGCCGGGGAGGGGAGCATTGTGACGGCGACATCGCCGGAAACGCCATCGCATCCGTTTGCATCGGTCACGCGGACCGAATATAATCCGCCCGACTTCACAACGATCGACCGCGCGGCGGCGCCATTGGACCAGGAGTAGCCGGCATAGCCGATTCCGGCATCCAGCACAACGCTATCTCCCTGACAAAGCTGAAGCGCCCCGCCGGGAATAATCGCGGGTGATGGAACCGGGTTGATGCTGACAACCGCCGGAGAGGAAACTCCCAGACAGCCGTTGGCATCCAGCACCGTCACCGAATAGATGCCGGTATCGCTCACATCGATGGTCCTGGTGGTGGCGCCGTTGTTCCAGAGATAGCTCAGATAGCCATCCCCCGCGTCCAGCGTAACGCTGCCTCCGCGACAGATGGTAAGAGCACCCGATGCGGCCACAACCGGCTCCAGCTTGTCACCGATCGCAACCTGATATGGTCGCGCGCTTTCCATGCACCCGATGGCATTGGCCTCCATCAGATCGATCGCAGCCGCGCCATCGCTTCCCCACATGACATTGATAGCGCTGGTCCCCTGCCCAGCCAGGATCGTCCCGCCATCAACTCTCCAGCTGTAGCTGTGCCCGACCTGCGCCGGGACGGTATAGGTGATGGTGGAATTGCGGCACACCACGGAAGGCCCGTGAATAGCCGGATTCGGCTTCTCCGAAAGAGTGACCGGAACATCGGGCGAGAGGCCGCTGCAACCGTTGCTGTCGGTGACGAGCACGGTATAGATCCCCTGCTGCCCCACGCTGAGTCTCCTCGTGGTTACGCCGGTGTTCCAGAGATACGCGCTGTAGCCCTCACCGGCATCCAGCACAATATTCTCTCCGCGACAGACAACCGTCCCCACCGGAGCGGTAACGAACGGCTTCGGCGGCTCGGTGCTTCTGGATACAATAAACGGAGCGGACTCGCCAGCGCAGCCACCGGCATCGACCACTGTACAGGAATAGCCACCGGCCTGCCAGACGGTTATATGCCGAGCGCGGGCACCGTTTGACCAGAGATAGCTGGAATAATCTCCCGCGTCCAGGATCACGCTGTCGCCGCCACAAAGCCGGGGGGAACGGCTGGGCACGATCACCGGCGTCAGGGAATTGCCGACCTGCACGGTGAAGGCGGCATCGGCGATGCAGCCGGTGGAATCATTGAGGACCATCACCCTGATCTTCCCCGCCCCGGAAGCGCCCCACTGAACGGAAATCCGATTGGTGCCGATGCCCGAGACAATCACGCCATCGCCATCGATGCTCCAGTCATACGAGTAGCCGCGAATGGCGGGGACTGAATAGGTGGATGTGGAGTTGCGGCATACCGCGACCGGCCCGCTGACCTGCGCCTGCGGCCGCGCGAACACCGCGACGGTTATCACCTCGGACAGCCCCTGACACCCCCGGTCGTTCGCGACGGTGACACGATACTCCCCCGGCTCACGGACGGTGATGCTCGGCGTTGTCTGCCCGGTTGACCAGAGATAGGAGCTGTAGCCCCCCCCCGCGTCCAGCACCAGGCTGTCCCCCCGGCAGAAACGGGTGGGGCCGTAGGCGGCGATGATCGGGACGGGCTTTGCGCTGGCGTGGATGATCACCTCGGCGGTGGAGCTGCACCCGTTGGAATCGGTGACGGCCAGGACGTAGGTCCCGGATTTCTTGACGGTGATCGTCCTGGCATTTTCGCCGGTGGACCAGTGATAGGCCGCGTATGCGCCGGCGCAGGTGACGATGGAACTGTCCCCCTCGCAGAACGTGGTCGGCAGAAGCCAGGCGATTTTCGGCTTCGGGGCCTGATAGACTTTCACCGGAATGCTCTGCGTGGCGGCGGAGCAGCCGGCCGCGTTGAACACGCGCACGCTGTAGCTCCCCGATTTTCGCACGACAATTTTCTGAACCGTCTCCCCGTTCGACCAGAGGTAATTGGCATAGCCGACACCGGCGTCCAGCACCAGGCTATCTCCCTCGCAGAAGGTCCGCTCCCCCGTCATCGCGATCGATGGCGCGGGACGCGGGCTGAGGGTGACGACCACCGTATCGGACCGGCTGCTACAGCCGTTGCTGTCTGTAAAGGCGACGTTATAGATGCCGGGCTGACGGACCGTGATGCTTGGTGACAGCTCGCCGCTTGACCATCGGTAGGCGGCCATGCCGGCATTCGCGTAGAGGATAACGCTATCCCCCTGGCAAAGGGAGGCGGAGCCGATCACGCCGATAATCTGATGCGGAAGCTGGTTAACAGTCACCGTAACCGTATCGGTGATCCCCATGCAGCCTCCGGCCCCGACGATGGCCCAGTATCTGCCGGACTGGGTGACGATAATCTTTCTGGTTGTGGCGCCGGTGTTCCACACATACGAGTCAAACCCGACCGGCGCCATGAGAACAGTGGAATCGCCAGCGCAGAGTCGCGTTGGACGAAGCGCGGTAATGGTGGCCGATACATTGCAGAACTGCGTGATGAACATATCGTACTGCCCGCCGCTGTTCCGCTGGAACGCCCCCGGCGTGACCGGAAGATCGGCACTGAAGGTGTTTCCGGAAACGATGACGCCGAATTTGCTCAGGCTGATCCCGCTGGCGTATTCGACATTCGTGCCGCCGAAGTAGGATGACCAGAGCCTCCCTCCCCCCGGATCAAGCTCCACGATTGTGGCATCGCCCGATCCCTTCAGCGCCAACTGATAGGCATCCGACGTCAGCGGGAAGTTGGAGCTGTAGGTGCTTCCGACCATCCAGATATTATCGTGGGAATCGGTGGCGATGCCGCCGCCGTAATCCCAGTCCTGACCGCCGTAGAAGGTGCTCCAGAGCCGCTTTCCGCTCGGATCGAACTTCGCCACAAAGGCATCGCCGTTGCCGCCGTATGAGCCCTGAACCGGCGATTTGACCGGGAAATCGGAGCTGTAGGTATAGCCGGTCACAATCACGTTGTTCTTCCGGTCGGTCGTGACAGCATCGCCGAACTCCGTCTGGCTCCCCCCCATATAGGTTGACCAGATCTGGCCGCCGTTGCTATCCAGCTTGCAGACAAAAGCGTCGTTGGGGCCGAAAAGCGATAGCTGAGGGGACTGACTGGTTACCGGGAAATCCGAACTGAACGTGGAGCCGGTCGCCACAACATTCCGGTTGCCGTCGACCGCGACGGCGTAGATATAATCATTCAGATGACCGCCGTAATACGTGGCCCAGCGAAGCGCGCCGCCGCCGCTGAACTTGGCGATAAAGCCATCGGACTGCGAGCTGTTGGCGGTGGTTTGGAATGCCCCCGCCGTGGTGGTCATCCCTCCCAGCGCGTACCCCCCCACCACGAAATTGCCGGCGGGATCGCTCGCAACCGAATAGCAGTAGCCGCCATGATAGAATGTCCCCCAGAGCCGGACACCGTTGCTGTCCAGCTTGACCAGGAACCCGGTGATTCCCGGCGTATACGATGTCTGGAACGCCCCCGGGGTTATCGGAAAATCGGAGCTTACCGTATAGCCGGTAAAGGCCACGCTGCCGTCACTATCAAATGTGACGCCGTAGCTGTAATCCGTCTGCGCGCCGCCGTAATACGTGGCCCAGAGCCGCG
>JBDSJW010000406.1:0-12749 GCA_039917235.1 Kapaibacterium sp. (SeqCode)
AGATCCGCGAGTACAGATTTCTCCGCGAGATTTTTCCAATCGATCTTCCCAGGCTTGGCAAAATGCTCCGGCTTGGCGTCCCGATCGGCGTGGGGAACGGCATGGAGGCCGGCATCTTCTCGCTTACATCGCTGATGATGGGATGGATCAGCACACTGGCGCTTGCCTCGCATCAGATCGCGATCAACATCGCGTCGGTTACGTTCATGGTCCCCCTCGGCATCTCCACCGCCATCACCACGCGGGTCGGCCAGGCGATGGGGGCCGGAAGGCGCGCGGACGCGGCGCTGGCGGGGAGGGTCGGCATCGGGCTGGCGGCGCTGTTTATGAGCTTTACGGCGATACTTTTTCTGACGGTTCCGCGGCTGATCATCGGCATCTACACCGATGATCCGGCGGTGATCGACTACGCGATGATCCTGCTGATGATCGCCGGCGCGTTTCAGATTTTCGACGGCATCCAGGTCTCCGCCATGGGGGCGCTCCGCGGCCTGAAGGACACCGCCCAGCCGATGGTGGTCAACATGGTGGCGTACTGGCTGGTGGGCCTGCCGTTCGGATATCTTCTCGGCTTCAAACTCGGCTACGGCGGCGCGGGGCTCTGGTGGGGTCTTACAACGGGCCTCGCGGTGGCGGCGGTGATGCACGCGCTGCGATTTCGGCGGCGGTCGCGGGTTTGAATCAGCGCTGACATCCACCAATAATCGAAAGGGAGAAGATCACCCACGCCGCCAACCCGGAGAACAGCCGGACCTGGTTTATCGCAGGCTGTAGGAAGTCAGCACGCTGCGCGATGCCAGCAACAGCTATCGAGCGTATCAATATTGCCGACCGCGAGCGGGTAGCGGACATAGCGATAGATCGTCGCGTCATGCTCCACGAAATAGTATTTCCAGAAGCCATCACTCCTGTTCATCCACGCAAACTGTCGCCATATCGCGGGATCATAGAGCCAGAACGACCATTGCCTTCCGCTGACAACCGAATCGAAGAGAACCCCGTACGAACCGGTCTGAGTTTGTGGAACACTCCCATCCCGATCGAACGTTATCGACCTGTATGTCCATTGATCTCCCGGCTTCAGCGGCACCAGCACCGATCGATAACCGGATCAACCGCATGATTGCAACCGATCATAAGAACGATGAATGATAACGCCAGCGGAAGAACGGATTGGTGGAGTTGCCTGGGGAAAGGGGGAAATCATAATTATCAACCGTGAGAAGATCGCCCTGAAAGATATCCTTAGCGATTTCATTTCCCAATCCCATCACCATAGTCTGTGCTCCCCCCTCCCCAACTTTTTTCCCCCGATCTGTGTAGTTCAGTTGCCGAAAACGTCATATACCTGGCGGGCTGGCGGGATTTCCCTGGCCCGCTGAACCGAGACACGCAACCATCCTCCCCAAGCTGCCTGGCTTATGACCGGATGTTTTCCCATCTTCTCCGTCTCGGTTCGTTGTTTTCCCCGATCGGCTCACCTCTCCCGGAGAGATCGTAGTTATGGGAACTATCCCACGCCATACAGCAATTCGTCGTTTCCTTCTCATGGCGCTGCTGGCGCTGACGCCCGGCATCGCCAGGGCGCAGAGCATCTCCATCTTCAGGGTCGATCCCTCCAGATTCCCCGACATGCAGGCGGAGGTGATCTTCCTGGATGCAAGCAGCCACTCCATCCGCTCGGCCACGACCGCCGATTGCTTCCTGACGGAAAACACCAACCCGGTCGATAATTTCGAGATCACCTGCCCGCCGGAGCCGCTGCTGGCCGATATCAGCGTTGTGCTGGTCACCGATAGGAGCGGGTCGATGACCGAGTTGACGCAATCAGGCATGAGCCGCATCGAGATGGCGCGGCGCGGGGAGATTGCCTTTATCCAGTCGGTCAACTTCCAGGGGCTTACATCGGTGGCGGTCACGGCGTTCGATGCCGTCCCCGTCATCGTCAGCGATTTCAGCACATCGATCGGCCACCTTGCCGACGCGATCAATAATATGAGGGTCGGCGGCGCCACCGAATACACGCCGGCGTTTGTCGATCCGCTGGCCGGCGGCATCTCCCTGCTGCGGAATACCTCGCCAACCACAAAGCGCGTCCTGATTTTCCTGACCGACGGCCAGCCGAATCACGCTCCCGATGTCCAGAGGATTATCTCCGAGGCACAGGATGCCGGCGTCACCATCTACACCATTACCATCGGAACCCCACTCACCGCCGCGCTTCAGGGTATCGCCGCGGCGACCGGCGGAGAGGCATACGAGGATGTCGAGGACCCCGATCAGCTTAAGGGGCTCTACACAAAACTGGCGCTCAAGGCACAGGGAATCGAAGCCTGCCATATGACATGGCGGTCCACGATGGGCTGCGGCCCCAACAGCGTCTACCGTGGCCTGGAGCTGACCTACAACCTGATGGATAAGAAGGGAACCGGGTTCTACTACGCGCCGCCGCAGTCGATCATCCGCCTAGATGCGTCCCCCGGCTTCGTCTGGTTCGGCCCCGTCGGCTTTCCCGAAACCGCCGATAAGAATCTGCTGATCACCGCCACCGGCAGCGATATATCGATCGATAACGCGGGGCCGCTGGGGCCGTTCACCATCACCGACTGGGGCGGCTCCACTCCGCCGTTCATCCTCCGCAACGGGACAAGCCGCACACTCAAAATCCACTTTGCCCCGGCCGACAGCAACATCTACGGGGCCAGCCTGTTCCTGAGCAGCTATCCCTGCCCCCCTCAGCCGATAACCCTCTCCGGCGGGGTGCGCGGCTCCCGATCCCCGGCGATGCTTAAACTGGTCAGCCCGATCGGCGGCGAGATATTTACATCGTGCGATTCGGTGATGATCCGCTGGAAGGGGGTGGCACCGACCGAACCGGTCACGCTGGAATACAGCACGGCGAAGAGCGGAGGATGGAAGCCCATAGCCGACAGCGCCACCGGGCTTCTCTATCCATGGATGCCTCCGGCCCCCGGAACAACCTACAGAATCAGGATATCGGCGGCGGCCGGACGGCGCGATACGATCGTCAATTTCGCGGGAGGGGGGAACGGGTTCGATAATATCCCGGCCACCGCGGCTCTGCTGAGCACTCCGTCATCGGTGGTGGCGCTTGGGGATCTGGTCTATTTCTCCGAGGAGGGGGGGAACCGGGTTCGCAAGGTCGATCTCTCCGTGGGGCTTGTCTCCACCGTGGCGGGGACATCGCAGGCGGGGCTTGGAGGGGATGGCAATCAGGCAACATCGGCAAGGCTCTTCAACCCCACCGGCATCGCGCTGGATGGGAACAGGCTCTATATCGCCGATCAGACAAACCAGCGGATCAGAAAGGTCGATCTGGGAACGGGGGTTATCAGCACGATGGCCGGAAGCGGCGTGGCCGGATTCTCCGGCGATGGTGGCCCGGCAACCGCCGCAACGTTCTACGATCCGTGGCATCTGGCGGTGTCGGGGAGCGCGCTCTACATCAGCGAGCGGGGGAATGATCGCATCCGCAGAATCGATCTTATCACCGGCGTTATCACGACAATAGCGGGAGGCGGCGCCAGCCCCGGCGGCGATGGCGATCCGGCAACATCGGCAAGGCTCTCCGATCCAGCCGGACTGGCGATCGATGGCGATTCGCTTTATATCGCGGAGTCCGGAGCCAACCGCGTGCGACGGGTAAACCTGAACACCGGGATTATCACCACGGTTGCCGGCGACGGGACCAGGGGATTTTCGGGAGATGGCGGCCGCGCCGATACCGCCCAACTTGATACGCCGCTCGGCGTGACGACATCGGGAAGTTCGATTGTGATCTCCGATGCCGGCAACTACCGCATCAGAAGCGTGGACCGGAACAGCGGGGTTATCACCACCATCGCCGGAACCGGCCTGGCCGGCGCGAGCGGTGATAACGGCCCGCCGCTGAACGCCCGGTTCAACAAACCGGGAGGGCTTTCCGCCGATGCCGACAAGATCTTCGTGACCGATATGCTCAACAACCGGATCAGGATGATCCGGCTTGGAACGCCCGGCAGGGTCGATTCATCCCGCTCCTCATTCACCGTATCGGTGGCCCGCATCATGGCGGGGGTTGCGGGGAAGAGGGTGCAGTTTCCCCCCACATCGCTCGGGGGCGCCACCGATTCGCTGATCTCCGCGCTCCTCTGCAACCGTGGCGATATCCCCCTCTCCCCCGATTCAATCGAGATGGCGGGGACCGATCCGGCTGATTTTCAGGTCGTCTCCGGCATGACATCCACGGAGCTGGCCCCCGGCGAATGCCGCACGGTGGAGATCAGGTTTCAGCCGGGAGCGCTGGGCACACGCTCCGCCATCGCCATTCTTCACGGCAGGTGCGCCGGGGCGGACACAATCCTCCTGAGCGGCACCGGGCTCCCCGCCTGCGGCCAGAATATCCTGAGCGGGATCGATTTCGGCGATGTGGTGGCGGAATCCTCCCGCGATACCATCATCCTCAAATCGATCTGCAATACCGGCGCAGGCACGCTCGCCGGAACCATCACGGTCGCTCCGGCCGATGGCCCCTTCTCCGTGGTGAAAGGAGGAGGCCCCTTCTCCCTTGCCCCCGGTGAATGCCGCGATCTTACGCTGCGGTTCTTCCCGACCGTGACGGGGCGAACGAGCGGAAAGATAGACTACGGCATCCCGGAGATATGCGGCCCAACCGCCACGCTTCTGATCGGCCGCGGCATCGTGCGGCAGGAGATATCGGTCAACAATCCGATCATCCTCCCCTCGATCCTCTGCCCCTCCGAAACCGCCGATACAACGATCATCGTCACCAATCTGGGGGATGCGCCGCTGACCGTCAACGGCGTCGGCTTTGCGCTGAACGATGAGGGATTCTCCCTCCTCCAGCCCCTCCCCAGCCCGTCCGCCCCGAAGGTGCTGGGGCATGGCGCGTCGGATACCATCCGCGTCCGCCTGAAGCCGACCGGCATCGGCCCGAAGAAAGCGACGGTGCAGATCTTCTCGAACTCCCACGAAAGCCCGACCGAAGTGCAGCTCTACAGCCGCCGCGATACGATCGACGTTCGGGCCACCCCGCCGGTGATGACGGCGGACGGCGGGCTTGCGACCGGATCGTATCCGCTGGATATGGCCGGGATGATCGACAACAAGGGGAGCGTTTCGGTCACGATCAATAGCGGAACCATCACCGGCGCGGACGCATCGCGGTTCGATATCCCGCCAGGACAATTTCCGATGCTGATCCTCCCCGGAGGAAGCCACAACATCCGCGTACGGGCGCTTGCTCCCGCCACCGGATCAGGGTTCAGGGGAACGCTCAGCCTCCCTCTGGCCCCCTCCTGTCCTCCCGGCGAGCTTACCGTGCCGATCCTTGAAACCGGCTCCGAGCCGGCACTCCTGGCGACCGGACCGGCATTCACCGATCTCCTCTGCGCCGATGACTCCGTGGCGCATGGAACGCTCAGAATCAGCAACCCCGGCAATCACGATCTCCATATCTCCGGCTTCCGCGTCGAGGGGGCCGATAGCGCCCTGTTCCGGTTCGATCCGCGACCGATCACCGTCCGGGGGGATACGACCATCGCCATCGATTTTGTTCCGACGCGCCGGGGGAAGTTCACCGCACGGCTGATTATCAGCAGCGATGCCCCCTCCGGGGATTCCGTGGTGATATTGACCGGCACGCTGGGACGGATCGGGTTTACGGCATCTCCCCGCGTGATTGATCTCGGCAGCGTGGTGGCAGGCATTGCCGCCGACAGCGCGTTCACGACGCTGAACACCGGCACCGCGCCGGTAACGATTCTTGCATCCGCCACCAGCAGCATCACCCCTCAACCCTCCATCGCGCTCGATACGGCGGAACGGGGGATGATCGGCTTTACGTTCCGTGGAAGCACCCCCGGCCCGCATCGCGATACCATAGTTCTCCGGGAGAGCCGTTGCGGCCTTACCGATACCATCATCGTCTCGGCAACCGTGGTGGCGCGGATACGGACCATCGCCACCCTGCCGACCGATTCGGCGCGACCGGGAGCGCGGGTTCCGATTCCGATACGGCTTGCCATCCCCGACAGGGCCGCCTTTAACGCATCGGGCGCCCAGGCGTTTACCACGACCATCGCCTTCAACGGCCTGGTCCTCTTCCCCGATTCCCCCGCGGTCCGTGGAAGAATCACGGCAATCAGCTTCGACAAGTATACCGGAGCGCAACGGGTGACGATCGCCGGCGAATATGGCGGGAGCGATACGGTGGCGATCATCCTCTGCGAAGTTGTTCAGGGGGAGAGCATACGAACACCCCTCAGGTTCGAATCGTTTTCCTGGGATCGCCCGGGGGTGATGGCCGACACGGTCAACGGATCGTTTACGACGATCGGCGTCTGCTTCGACGCGCAGGCGCATCTGGTGGCGCGCCCCCGAATACTCCGCGTGCGGCCGATGCCGGTGGGAAGCGGCGCCACGATAGAAATCGGGCTTGATGATCCGCAGATGCTCACCGCGACGCTCTCCGACGCGAGCGGGGGAACGATCAGGGAGATCGCGAACGGATATTTCCTCGCGGGGACGCTGCTGCTCCCGCTATCGGTGGAGGGGACTCCATCGGGGACCTACACGCTGCTGGTGCGGACGGAGTTCGGCGAGGCGACGCAGAGGATTGTTGTTGTGAAATAGCAACCGCCCGGCGGGAGAAAAACCGGCAAACAGGCTGCACGTGAACACCATTTCATCACTATCTTTGCGGAATCGTCCCCCTGGGAATCGATACCGCGGGACGAGCGATGAACTATCGCGTGTGAACTATTCCATGATCATCATGCAGCCAGCAACCAACTCATCCGAGCCGACCACCGGCACCACTCACGCAAACGATATCCGCGCACTCCATCACGCACTGCTCGACGCCTGGAACAGACGGAGCGCCGGCGATATGGCCGCGCTGTTCACCGGCAACGGCATCTCCATCGGGTTCGACGGGAGCATGATGAGCGGCGCGGCGGAGATAGAATCGACCATCAGCGGAATATTCAGCGGCCATCAGACGGCATTATATGTGGGAATCGTCAGAAGCATCAGCTTTCCCACGCCGGGCGTGGCGCTTCTGCTGGCGGTGGTGGGGATGGTCCCCCCCGGAGGAACCGATATCAAACCGGAGGTCAACGCAATTCAATCGGTGATGGCGGTTGAGGAGAAGGGCGCGTGGCGTATCGCCCTCCTTCAGAATACCCCGGCGGCATTTCACGGCAGGCCGGAAGCGGCGGAGGCGCTGACCGATGAGCTGCGCCGGGCATATCACTCCCATTCCGTCTGAACATTCCACGGAGCACAACAATGGCTGAACTAAAAACGAAAGAGACCGATGAGAGCGTGGAGGGATTTCTCGATGGCGTTGCCGACGAAAAAAAACGTGATGATTCCCGCGCCATCCTCGATCTTATGAAAGCGGCAACCGGGATGGAGCCGGCGATGTGGGGGAGCAGCATGATCGGCTTCGGCCGATATCATTATGTCTACGAGAGCGGCCATGAGGGGGACACGTTCCTGACCGGGTTTTCTCCGCGCAAGGCCAGCCTGACCCTTTATATCACCGGGGGGCTTTGCAGTCATGAAGCGCTCCTGACAAAGCTGGGAAAGCACAGGCAGGGGAAGGGATGTCTCTATATCAACAAGGTCGAGGATATCGATATGGCGATATTGCGGGAGTTGATCGAACGGTCGGTGCGGTCGCTGAAGAGCGCCGGCACACAATCCACAAAGAACTAACAGGACATTGAACGATGGCGACGAACAACGCACAGGGGACGGGAACGAAGGAAGATCCGTGGCAGTTGAAAACGCCGAGCGGATCATCGGAATACCAGATGTATCGCGATGAAGCCTCCGATCCCCCCTCGATTGTATGCCAGGTCGGGAAGACGCAGCTCCGCTACGACCTCCGCTGCATCAACGATCTGCACGCGATGCTGAAGGAGCATGGCGACTGGATGCCGCTGGGCGCCGCCGATGAGCAGAAGCCCGCAGCCGAGGGGACCGTGGAGTCGTGGGGCCGCTCGGAGACAAACCCGGTTGGCGGATGGTATGGCCTGAAGAAGGGATTGCGCGGCCGGTTCGGCATGTATCTGCCGCCGCTGATGGAGGCGCTTGGCCTTGCCGAAGTGGAGCACAACCCGAAGAACAATCGCATGCGCGCTATCTGATTCAATTCCGGTTCAGCGAACCACGAATTCAACAAACGCAACAGACAATTGCTTATGGACCCGGAACATCCGGTGGTAAAGCTCTGCGCCGAGGGGATGCGGGCCGAAATGGAAGGGCGTCCCGCCGATGCCCGCGAGCTGTTCACGAAGGCATGGAACAGCGCGACCGACGATTACGATGCGTGTATCGCGGCGCATTACGTGGCGCGCCATCAGGAAACGCCGGAGGAGACGCTCCGGTGGAACCTGGAGGCGCTGAACCGCGCCAAGGCCGTGAACGATGGGAGGATCGACGGCTTCCGCCCCTCCCTCTATCTGAATATGGGATGGTCGCACGAGATGCTTGGCGATAAGGCCGAGGCGGCCCGATATTATATCCTTGCGGAGGCGGAGGTTGCGGGGCTTCCGGCCGATGGCTACGGCGCGCTGGTACGCGGCGGCATTGCCGAGGGGCTGAAACGGGTCGGCGCGGCGGGAGGAGCAGCTCCGGCGGAGCCTGAATAACCATAATTGTGGCAATTTCACGGCCGGCACGCAACCGAATGGCGGTTACTGACGTTACCGCATCGAAGCAAACAATTTACAGACAGCAGGAATATTCGGTATGGAAACAGAAACAATCGCGGTATTGATTCCCCTTCTGGCGCTCACGATCCCGATTTCCGCGATCTTCCTGAGTCACAGAAGGAAGATGGCAAGCATTCAGGCAGAAGCAAGCCAGTCAAATCCCGAACTACAGAACCGCGTGCAATCGCTGGAACATCAGGTTGCAACGCTGCATGTGGAGCTGGCCGATACGCAGGATCGCCTCCGTTTCACCGAGCGGCTGCTTGAGGAGCGGAACATCGCCGGAGGGGTTGGGCGCAATGGCTGATATGAACCATGAAATACTCGGGGGACGCACGTGCCGGTGAAAAAAGGATCGAAATCCCCGGCCGAGCTTCCGATTCTCCCGTTTGAAAGCCCGGAGGAGTGGAACGCGTGGCTGGAAGCGCATCATGCGTCAGCCCCCGGCATCTGGCTGATGTTCGCGAAGAAGGGCTCCGATATCCCGTCGGTAACGTACGCGGAGGCGGTTGACGTGGCGCTCTGCCACGGATGGATCGACGGACAGAAAAAAGCCAATGATGCTTCCACATGGCTTCAGAAATTTACGCCGCGCGGCACCAGAAGCATCTGGTCGAAAATCAACCGCGACAAGGTGGAGAAATTTATCAGCGACGGCCTGATGCGCCCGGCCGGCCTTGCGACGATCGTGCGGGCAAAGCAGAACGGCCAGTGGGATGCGGCATACGATTCTCCCAGCAAGGCGGTGGTCCCCGATGATTTTCAGTCGGAGCTGGACCGGCATCCGAAAGCGCTCGCATTTTTCGCCACATTGAACAGCGCAAATCGATATGCGCTGATCTTCAGAATTCAGACCGCGAAAAAAGCCGAGACGCGCGCGAGGAAAATTCAGGAGTTTATCCGCATGCTGGAGAATGGCGAGAAATTTCATTAGCGGGCTTTTGGGAAACGCTTAAAACGTCCCCCGACAGTCTGTTGGATATCCCCCTGCCCCCGATAAAAAGCATCCAGTTATTCCGCGGTCCGCGGAGAATATTCAACATAAACATTATCGTATCGGGGAGAAAATCTACCATGCTGAACGATGTTACGGTAACCACCATGCTTCCGGTCATGGATCTTGACCGCGCCCGGGATTTTTACGAAGCAAAGCTCGGCCTTGAACCGCGCGGCCTGATGCCGGACGGAAAATTCATCTACGAGTGCGGCGGCGCTCTTCTGGCGTTGTTCCCGAAGGCTGGGGGAACAAAAGCCGACCACACCGCGATCAGCTTTCGGGTAGAGGATATCGCCGCGACGATTACCGACCTTGAAAAACGAGGAGTGGTCTTCAGCGATTACGATCTGCCGGGCTTGAAGACCGTCGATCATGTCTGCGTGCTCGGCGCGGAGAAGGCGGCGTGGTTCAACGACACCGAGGGAAATATCCTCTGCCTTCATGAAGATATAGCGTGAGCAGAACCTTATCGGCGAAGATCCCCCTTGCGCTTACGCTCCTCCGCGCGCTGCTGGCCCCCCTGCTTCTCTGGTTCGCCTGGTGGATGCCGGTTCCGTCGGCATTTGCCGTCTCTCTCCTGCTGGCGCTCTTCTCCGATATCTTCGATGGGATTATCGCGCGCCGGCTTGGCGTGGCAACGCCCGGTCTGCGACGGCTGGACAGCGTGGCTGATACGCTTTTCTATGTTGCGGCGGTGGCCGCCGTGTGGCACCTGCATCGGGAGTTTATCCTGGAAAGCGCAATTCCGCTCGGGATACTTCTGACGCTTGAAATCACCCGTTATCTGTTCGATCTTTCGAAATTCGGTCGCGAGGCCAGCTACCATATGTGGAGTTCCAAGCTCTGGGGGTTGGCGCTATTTCTCGCATTTTTTTCCGCGCTGGTGTTTGCTCGCGCTGGATTCCTCTTCTCCTTCGCGATTTATCTCGGCATTATCGCGGATATCGAGGGGTTGATGATTTCCTTCATCCTTCCGGCCTGGAAAAACGATATCCCGACGATCGTCCACGCGCTCAGAATACGGCGCGGCGCGGGCGAAATCCCCGAAGCGCCATCCGTGAATATCGACCCGGATTGATACTGGATACGCGGCGGGCAATCGTTTGATGATGATGGCCGGGAATGCCCGGCGGGAGAGTGATCGAACTATCGTATCTTCGCCCGGCTTGAACAATTCATCAGCCCGCCGGAGACGGATTACACGTTCCGAACTATATCGCCGGCGCGCCGATCGAGAATATTCCGAATTATCCGAATGCATCAACCAGGGAAAACGTATGGACCTCGAATGCGGCCACGTCATGCTGAACGTCTCGGACCTGAGCGCGTCACGTGAATTTTATTGCGAAAAACTTGAATTCGAAGTCATCGAGGATCATCAGGGGATGTTTGCCTTCCGATCCGGCTCGGTACGATTCAGCGTGATGGGAGGAGGAACCAGGCTTGATCTGGAGAGCGAAACCGGCCCGAACACCACGGTGATGTACCGCACCGCGGATATTGAACAGACCGTGAGCAATCTGCGCGCGAAAGGGGTGGAATTTCTGGAGGATATTCAGGAAGCACCCGGATTTATGAAACATATCGCGCTTGCCGACCCGGATAATAATCTTCTCTTTATCGCCCAGTATTTTCGCGATCCTCTCCAGCCGGCGTAGCGGTGCGGGGAATAAAGAGAATTACTATTCTGTATAAAAAAAGCCACGTCCATTGCGGGACGCGGCTTTTTTTTCGATCAATTCCACTCGTGTTCGGGATATCGTTTCCGTAGATGAAATGATATCAGCCGGCGAGAAAATCGATGATATTCAAACGTGAGGTCATTACTTCACATCACCATTGTCAGCGCCATCGGCGCTATCACCGAGCGTCACGGTGGTCGTTCCGGCGTTCAACTGGAACACCGTTGCCTGCTTGTCATCGCCCGAGTCGTAGAACTCGACATCATTTGCCAACGAAAGCGTCTCGCTCTTGAACGGGTCAACGCTGTTGATCTTGTCGCTGGTGAATTCAAGCTGGGTGCGGCTGACGTACTTGGTATCCGGCTGTGATGAGACCGATGCCTCAGCATAGAACTTGATATGGACATCCAGCGGATAGCGATTCCTTCCATCAACTGAATTGATGGTCGTGTTGTCCGACCTTCTGCTCTGATCAAGGCTCGTCGTGATCACGCCGAGCTTTGCATCGGTGACCGACGCGGTGATATTGTCAGGGGTCAGCTCGGTCTTGACAGCGCCGTCCTTGGGGATCGCGCCGGTCTGGCTGTTGAATGTGCCGCTGCCGCTGCTCTTATCATCGCACACGGTGTCGATCGGCTTTCCAGCATCATCATAATTAACATAGCACTTGACGCCGTTAACGATAATGCAGGTATAGCTCTGTGCGTGAGAAACGATGCTTGATGCCAGCATGATCGCAAATGCCATCATGGCAAGGATTGTAATTCTCTTCATGAAACTGCTCCTGATGATAGTGTTGGTTGATTGCCAGGGAAAGAAGGAATGGACCGCGGGCGATATCACCGTTAATCTTCCATATGCCCAGAGCGAGATCCGAATTTTGCATCCGGCCGGCACCGTTGCCGTGATCCTCGATAAGCAGCATCATGAATTTGGCGCCCGATGAAACATTGAAGTTCCATGCAATACATGATTACCGATTGCTGAAAAAGACCATAAAAGCCATCGCTTTCCGAACCGATGCAAAATTAGGGAACTATGTAAGCCGGTTCTTCTTCCACATTGCTATTACGCCGGATCGGAAATTGGTGGTGGTGGTGAAGCAGTCGCCCGGCGTATTATCGGCGATTTTTTTCTGTAATGAGGTTAATGACTATCGCCGCCATGTAATTTTCCGCATTGCATTGCCTCTGCTTGTTAATTATGCCATACATATTGATGATGATTCGGCCCCCGATAAGGCCGATATATTACGGTGATGGCGTACATTCACTCAGTACGAATCGGATCTTTTTGTTAATCATGCCATTCATACGGATAATTTCC
>JBDSJW010000407.1:0-14032 GCA_039917235.1 Kapaibacterium sp. (SeqCode)
CGGCGTTGGTAACGATCAGCTCGCGCGCGCCGAACGCCCAGGCTTCACGGACGATACGGGAGGCATCGACAGTGGAATGGCCTTCGTAGAGATGCTTCCGTCCCAGCGCAAGGAGCAGAGTCCTGCCATCACGCCGGAGAATGGCGAGGCGTCCGCTATGGCCGGGGATATCGGAGGGGGCGGCATCGATCAGATGATCGAATTCATGATCGGCAAAGGAGCCGGCAAGGCCGGAGCCAAGGATGATAAGGAGATCGAGCGTGGCGATCCCGAGCGGATCGAGGAGGGATGCGAGGGCGTTTTCTTCCGGCATTGAACAAAGCGTGATTATGGGACGGCCACGGAGCAGCGCGAAGATACCACCATGAGGAAACCCGCGCCGCCGCCGCGTTCTGAATATCCTCCCGCAAACGAAAGCGCCCCCGGCGGAGAGTATCCACCGGAGGCGCTGTACGTTTCAGCGATGCGGGAACTTAGCTGCTCATCAGGGTCCTCATCGCCTTCGATGGCGTGATCTCCTTTGAGGCTTCCTTCTCATCAAAGGAATCGATGACGCTGCCGTTGGTGCTGTGGATGATGATATCACGATAGCCCTTCAGACCCGTGCCGGCCGGAATCAGGCGACCCATGATAACGTTCTCCTTCAGGCCGTGCAGGTTGTCCACCTTCGCCTCCACCGCCGCGTCCGTGAGCACCTTGGTGGTCTCCTGGAACGACGCGGCCGAGATGAACGACTCCGTGGTAAGCGATGCCTGCGTGATGCCGAGCAGCAGAGGCTCGGAGGTAGCCGGTTCGGCGTCGCGGGCGACGGCGACCTTCTTCTCCTTCTTCTTCAGCTCGACGTTCGTCTCCTTGAACTTCCGCCTCGGCACCGGCGCGCCCACCTTGAAGCGGGAATCCCCCTTGTCGGTGATCACCATGCGCGTCTTCACCTCATCGTTCTCCTCCTCGAACTTGATGCGGTCCACCTGATCCCCTTCCAGGAAGCGGGTGTCGCCCGAGTCGATGATGCGAACCTTGTGAAGCATCTGGCGCGCGATAACCTCGATATGCTTGTCGTTGATCGCCACGCCCTGCATCCGGTACACTTCCTGGATCTCGTTGACGATATACTCCTGCACGGCGCTCACGCCCTTGATGCGGAGGATATCGTGCGGATCGATCGAACCGTCGGAGAGACGCTCGCCCGAGCGGACGAAATCGCCCTCCTGAACCAGAACATGCTTACCGAAGCTGACCGTGTACTCCATGCGGGTACGCAGATCGAGCGATGTGATCACAAGCACGCGATTGCCGCGCTTCGGCTTGTCGAACGAGACGATGCCGTCGATATCGGCAACCACCGCGGGCTGCTGCGGCGAACGTGCCTCGAACAGCTCCGTGACGCGCGGAAGACCGCCTGTGATATCGCGGGTTTTCCCCACGTCGCGCGGGATCTTCGTGATCGTCGTTCCCGGCTTTACAAACTCACCCTCGTCCACCGAGATATGAGCGCGAACCGGGATGATGTACGGCTGAAGCAGCTTGCCCGTCTCGTCCACGATCTCGATCGAAGGGCTCTTCGTGCGGTCCTTCGCATCGATCGTCACCTTGGTGATATATCCGGTCTGCTCATCCGGCTCGTCACGGTAGGTAACGTTCGGGATAAGATCCTTGTACCTGATAAATCCGGCCTTGTCGGTCACCATCACGTTGTTGTACGGATCCCACTCGTAAAGCACATCCCCCTTGGTCACCTTCTCCCCCTCAGCGACTTGCAGCATGGAGCCGTAGGCAACGTCGTAGCGATGGATGACGCGGTTGTCATCGTCCAGGATCGCCACAACGCCGGCGCGGCCGGTCACGATGCGGGTCTCGGACTTCACGCCGGTCTCCGGGTCCTCGTCCTCGCGGACGATATACTTCAGCCCCTCGAACGAGATACGTCCCTCGTTCTTGGTCTGCACCGTGCTCTGCGCCGAGATCAGCGATGCCGTTCCACCAGTGTGGAATGTGCGGAGCGTAAGCTGCGTGCCCGGCTCGCCGATCGACTGCGCGGCGATGATGCCGACAGCCTCACCGACGTTCGAGACATTACCCGTGGTCAGGTTGACACCGTAGCACTTCGAGCAGATACCGCGCTTGGCCTCGCAGGTAAGCACCGAGCGGATATGAACAATCTCGATCGCCGTCTGGGAAATCGCCAGCGCCACATCCTCGGTAATCAGCTCGCCGTTGGCGACGATCATCTCGTTGGTGATCGGGTTGACGATATCCTCCGCCGCGACGCGCCCCTTGACGCGCTCGTGGAGATGCTCCTTCACGTGCTCCCCTTCCTTCAGCGCCCGCATCTCGATGCCGCGGATGGTTCCGCAATCCTGATCGGAGATGATGGCATCCTGCGCCACGTCGATCAGACGACGGGTCAGGTAACCGGCATCAGCCGTCTTCAACGCCGTATCGGCCAGACCCTTACGGGCGCCGTGGGTGGAGATGAAGTATTCGAGGATCGAGAGGCCTTCCTTGAAGTTCGCCGTCACCGGGTTCTCGATAAGCTCGCCCATTGCTCCCGAAAGGGATTTTTGCGGCTTTGCCATCAGACCACGCATACCGGCAAGCTGGCGGATCTGCTCGGTGGAGCCTCGCGCATTGGAATCGCGCATCATCCAGAAGGTGTTGAACCCGTGGTCATCCGCCTTCAGCGCCGCCTGCACCTGTGCAAGCACGCGGTTGGTGGCGTTGGACCACACGTCGATAACCTTGTTATAGCGCTCGCCGTTGGTGATAACGCCTTCCAGATAGAAGTTCTGGAGACGATCCACTTCCTTCTGCGCCTTGTGGATGATCTCATCCTTCTCCGGCGGAATGATAACGTCGGAGATGGAAACCGAAAGGCCGCCGCGGGTGGAGTAACTGAACCCGAGATCCTTCAGGTGATCGAGGAACCGCACCGTCTTCAGCGAGCCCGCCTTGCGGAAGCACTCGGAGATCAGGCGCGTAAGCTCCTTCTTCGTCAGCAGCGTGTCGATGTAGCCAAGCTCCTCCGGCACGATCTTGTTGAAGATCACGCGACCGGTCGATGTCTCGACGATCACGCCATTGACGCGAACCTTAATGCGCGCATGGAGATGGAGCTTCCCGTTGTTGTGTGCCACAATCACCTCGGCCGGCGATGCGTAGGTCTTCCCTTCGCCCACAACATCCGGTCGCGTCTTGGTGACATAGTAGCACCCGAGAACCATGTCCTGCGATGGAACGGTCACCGGATCGCCGCTCTGCGCGGAGATGATATTGTGCGAGGAGAGCATCAGGAGCATTGCCTCAAGCTGGGCATCGTAGCTCAGCGGAACGTGCACCGCCATCTGATCGCCGTCGAAATCGGCGTTGAACGCCGCGCAGACCAGCGGATGGAGATGGATTGCCTTTCCTTCAACAAGTCGCGGCTGGAACGCCTGGATGCCGAGACGATGCAGCGTCGGCGCGCGGTTCAGCAGCACCGGATGCCCGTCGATCACCGACTCCAGAATATCCCACACCTCGGTTGTCTTCCGCTCCACCACCTTCTTGGCGGACTTCACGGTCTTGGTATGCCCACGCTCAATCAGCTTGCGGATGATAAACGGCTTGAAGAGCTCCACCGCCATATCCTTCGGCAGACCGCACTCGTGCAGGCGCATCTCCGGGCCGACCACGATAACCGAACGGCCGGAGTAATCGACGCGCTTTCCAAGGAGGTTCTGGCGGAAGCGGCCCTGCTTTCCCTTGAGCATATCGGAGAGGGATTTCAGGGCGCGCTGCGAATCGCTGCGAACGGCGGAGCCGCGGCGCGAGTTATCGAAGAGCGAATCCACCGCCTCCTGGAGCATCCGCTTCTCGTTGCGGAGAATCACCTCGGGAGCGTCGATATCGATCAGGCGCTTCAGACGGTTATTGCGGATGATAACGCGACGATAGAGATCGTTCAGATCGGAGGTCGCGAAACGCCCCCCCTCCAGCGGCACCAGCGGGCGCAGCTCCGGCGGGATCACCGGGATGATATCCAGCACCATCCACTCGGGACGGTTCGGATCCCCCTCCCCCTCCGGGCGCTCGCGGAACGCGCCAACCACGCGAAGACGCTTCAGCGCCTCCGCCTTCTTCTGCATCGAGGTCTCGGTACGTGCCTGCTCGCGCAGGATCAGCGCCAGCTCATCAGGGTTGATCCTCTTCAGAAGCTCCTTCACCGCCTCGCCGCCGATCAGCGCGATAAACTTGCGCGGATCCTCGTCATCCAGATTCTCGTTGGTGTCCGGAAGGGACGCCATGATATCCAGATACTGCTCCTCGGTAAGAAGGTCGTTCACCTGAAGGCCGGTCTGCCCCGGCTGCACCACCACGTACGACTCGTAATAGACGATACGCTCAACATCCTTTGTCGGCAGGCCCAGCACGGCGCCGATCTTGGAGGGAAGCGAGCGGAGATACCAGATATGAACCACCGGAACGGCAAGGGCGATATGCCCCATCCGCTCGCGACGCACCGATTTCTGGGTCACTTCCACGCCGCAGCGGTCGCAGATGATCCCCTTGTAGCGGATGCGCTTGTACTTTCCGCAGTGGCACTCCCAGTCGCGGACGGGACCGAAGATCTTCTCACAGAAAAGGCCATCCTTCTCAGGTCGGAACGAACGATAATTGATCGTTTCCGGCTTGGTGACCTCACCGTGCGAACGATTCAGGATATCGTCCGACGATGCAAGCTTGATCATGATCCGCCGGAAGTTCTGCCCAACGATCTGATTCGGTTGTGTAACCACAGTGTTCTCCGATGTATGTCTCAGAATCTATTTTTCTACATTTCAACAGGCACGGAGGCCTTCATTGGAAAGCCCCCGCGCCACGGCACTTCTAGTCGATCTTCACCTCAAGGCCAAGGCCCTGAAGCTCGCGAACGAGCACGTTGAACGACTCCGGGATATTCGGCTCGGGAAGGTTTTCCCCCTTGACGATCGCCTCGTAGACCTTCGCGCGTCCATGCACGTCGTCCGATTTGACCGTGAGGATTTCCTGCAGAACGTTCGCCGCGCCATACGCTTCGAGCGCCCACACTTCCATCTCTCCAAATCGCTGGCCGCCGAACTGCGCCTTTCCACCCAGCGGCTGCTGCGTGATAAGGGAGTATGGTCCGATCGACCGGGCGTGGATCTTGTCCTCGACAAGGTGGGAGAGTTTCATCATGTAGATCACGCCGACCGTAACCGGCTGATCGAACATGTCCCCCGTCTTGCCGTCGTGGAGCTGAGCCTTGCCGCTGGTTCCCAGCCCAGCCCTCTCCAGCCACTCCTGGACCTGAGTCCAGCGCGCGCCGTCGAAGATCGGGGTGGCGAAGTGATGGCCCAGCCTCTTGCCGGCCCATCCGAGAGCGGTTTCGTAAAGCTGTCCCAGGTTCATTCGCGAAGGGACGCCAAGCGGGTTCAGCACGATATCGACCGGGGTTCCATCCGGCAGGAACGGCATATCCTCCACGGCAACGATCTTGGCGACAACGCCCTTGTTACCGTGACGGCCGGCCATCTTGTCACCCACCTGAAGCTTCCGCTTCTTGGCGATGTAGACCTTTGCCATCTGCATGATTCCCGGCTGGAGTTCATCCCCCTGCGCCACCTTGTTCTTCTCGATCCGAATGTCATCGGTCACCAGCGCCACCACCTTCGCGTAGTTCTGGTAGGCCTTCTTCACCAGCGTGTTCTTCCGCTTGTTGTCCACCCATGCGTCCTCGACGTTGAGCGATGCCAGATCCACGCCGTCGGCCAGCTTCAACTGGAAGAGGTCGGCCTTCATCGCGGTGCCGGAACGGAAGATCGTCTGCCCGGAGAGATCGCGGATGCCGAGCGAGGTTTCCCCTTCCAGGAGATCGCCGAGCTTCTTGGCGAGCGTCCTGTTGTAGTCGTCGATCGAGTTGGTAAGCTGGCGATCGAGCGCATCCTGGCGGCGCTTCTCATCCTTGCGGACATCGGAGTCCTTCTTGATGACGCGACGGCTGAAGAGCTGCGAGTTGATCACAACACCCTTCATTCCGGGGGGCGCCTTCAGCGATGCGTCCTTCACATCGCCCGCCTTGTCGCCGAAGATGGCGCGGAGCAGCTTCTCCTCCGGCGTCGGATCGGTCTCCCCCTTCGGGGTGATCTTGCCGACGAGGATATCGTTCTCCCGCACTTCGGAGCCGACGCGGATGATGCCGCTCTCGTCGAGATCCTTTACGGCCTCCTCGGAGACGTTCGGGATTTCCCTGGTCAGCTCCTCTTCGCCACGCTTGGTGTCGCGGACGTGGATGGAGAACTCCTCGATATGAACGGAGGTGTAGATATCCTCGCTCACCACCCGCTCGGAGATCACGATGGCGTCCTCGAAGTTGTACCCGCGCCATGGCATGAATGCCACGATCAGGTTCCGGCCAAGCGCAAGCTGGCCGTTATCGGTGGAGCAGCCGTCGGCAAGGACGTCGCCGGTTTTGAAGCGCTGTCCGGCGCGGACAATCGGGCGCTGGTTGATGCAGGTGTCCTGGTTCGTCCGGAAGAACTTGGTAAGCTCGTACTCCTTCTTCCGATCGTCGATAAAGGAGATAAGGTTCTCCTCCTTCGTCAGGTTGGTGTCGTAATCCACGATGATCTTCGTGGCATCCACGAAGCTTACCACGCCGTCGCGCTCCGCCAGAATCAGCGTGCGCGAGTCGCGGGCGATCTTCCCTTCCATGCCGGTGCCGACAATCGGCCGCTCGGGACGGAGAAGCGGAACGCCCTGACGCTGCATGTTGGAGCCCATCAGCGCGCGGTTGGCATCATCATGCTCAAGGAACGGGATCAGCGCCGCGGCTGCGGAGACGATCTGGTTCGGGGCAACGTCGATATACTGCACCTGCTCCGGCTCAACCATCACGAAGTCACCCGCCTGACGGGCACGGACACGATCCTGATTGATACGCCCCTTGGCATCCAGCGGCACGGTGGCCGGTGCGATGATCAGCCCCTCTTCCTTGTCCGCCGCCAGGTACTCGATATCGTCCGTCACCACGCCCTTCACCACGCGACGATACGGCGTCTCGATAAAGCCGAAAGCGTTGATGCGGGCGTGGATGCAGAGCGAGGAGATAAGACCGATGTTCGGGCCTTCCGGCGTCTCGATCGGGCAGAGGCGGCCGTAGTGCGTATAGTGAACGTCGCGAACCTCGAAGCCTGCGCGCTCGCGGGTAAGACCACCGGGTCCGAGCGCCGACATACGACGCTTGTGCGTCATCTCGGCGAGCGGGTTGGTCTGATCCATGAACTGCGAGAGCTGGTTGGTCCCGAAGAACGTGTTGATCACCGATGTGATCGTACGGGCGTTGACAAGCTCGGCGGGGGTGAACGTCTCCACATCGTGGATGTTCATCCGCTCCTTGATGGTGCGGGCCATGCGGGCCATGCCCACGTTGAACTGTCCGGCCATCTGCTCGCCCACGGTACGGACGCGGCGATTCCCCAGGTGATCGATATCGTCCACCTGCTTCTTTCCCTGCTGAAGCTCAATCAGATACTTGATGATCGCCACGATATCCTCGCGGGTCAGCGTGGTCTGATCGCCCGGAATATCCAGTCCCAGCTTATCGTTGATGCGATAGCGGCCCACTTCGCCGAGATCGTAGCGCTTCGGGTTGAAGAAGAGCTTGTCGATCAGGCCGCGCGCGGTCTCCAGATCGGGAGCCTCGCCGGAGCGGAGCTGGCGGTAGATCGCCTCAAGGGCATCCTCCTCGCTCCTGGCGCTATCCTTCATGATCGTCTTGACGATGATCGAATCGATCTGCGATGCCTCCTCGGTGAAGAGGCGGACGGTCTCGGCACCGGAGTGCTGGATCATCGTAAGCATGTCGGCGGTCATGCGGACATCCTTGCTGGTGATGATCTCACCGGTATTCATATCGATGATATCGCCGGCGATAATCCGCTCAAGGAAGTCATCGTTCAGCGAGGCCACCGGCACTTCCTCGGTCAGCGTAAAGAGCTCCAGCAGATCCTCATCGGAGGAAAAGCCGAGCGCGCGGAGGAGCGTGGTGACGGGGAACTTCTTCTTCCGGTCGATGTAGGCGTACATCACGTTCTGGATGTCGGTGGTGAACTCCACCCACGAGCCGCGGAACGGGATGATACGGGCCGAGAAGATCCTGGTGCCGTTCGGATGGACGGCATCGGAGAAGAAGACGCCCGGCGAGCGATGGAGCTGCGACACCACAACGCGCTCGGCGCCGTTGATGATGAACGTGCCCCGGTCGGTCATCGCGGGGATGTTTCCAAGGTAGACCTCCTGCTCGATCGTCTCGATGAAGTCATCGGACTCCTTATCGGCCTTCGAGCTGAGGCGGAGGCGGGCCTTGAGGGGAACCGCGTAGGTAAGCTCGCGATCCCGGCACTCATTGACATTATATTTCGGGCGCTCGACACGGTAGTCGATGAACTCCAGGGTGAAGATCTCGCGGGCGTCGCTGATCGGGAAATTCGCAATGAAGCCCTGCTGAAGTCCGAGCAGCTTCCGCTCCTCCGCCTGATCGTCCGACTGAAGGAAATCCTTATAAGCGGCGATCTGGACATCGAGCAGGTCGGGCATGTCGATCACCGGCTTGACGCGGGCGAACGTAATGCGATCCGGCACTGTTCCGTAACGGGAACTGGTCCCGTTGGTCGGCGTGGCTCCGTTGTTGGATCGATTGGTAATCAATTCTATCTACCTCCAGTCATTTGGGAAGGTTGGCGTCGATATCTCTGCATTGGCTCATCTTCAAGACGACAATGGATTCTTCACGAAAGCCATATCCCGGCTTCCATGAAGAATCCACATACGCGTTGAAATATGTAGGGTACGATCGTTGATCTGCTGAAAGAGTGGGCGTTGTTCTGCCCCGGGTAGGCGCGCGCTGAATCGGTCCGGACAATACGAAGAGTTGCAAGCATACAGCCGCCGTGAAGTTCCAAAGAATGATTCAGCGTACCGACGAAGCAGGTCCGTAGGATATTGTTTTTCGGCAAACATGCCGCTTTCCAACCATACAGACAAAACGATGTTCTCCCCGACCTTCCACGTTCCTCTCGAATGGAGGAATCGGAATGTCGGGGAGAGCATATTACCCGGGCGTTCGGGGCATCTGCGCAGGATGCCCCACCCGGTCGATATCCTGATTACTTCAGGGTAACCTGAGCACCAGCCTCTTCGAGCTTCTTCTTGATCTGCTCGGACTCTTCCTTGGAGATGTTCTCCTTCACTGCCTTCGGAGCACCCTCGACCAGGTCCTTTGCCTCTTTCAGGCCAAGACCGGTGATCTCGCGGACTGCCTTGATCACGTTGATCTTGGCGGCGCCGGCGTTGGTCAGCTCGACGGTGAACTCGGTCTGCTCTTCGACGACCGGTGCGACGGGGGCGGCGGCGCCACCCATCATCATCATCGGGGCGGAAGCGGTAACACCGAACTTCTCCTCAAGAGCCTTCTTAAGCTCCGAGGCCTCTATAAGGGTGAGATTGCCGATCGTTTCGACGAGTTCTTCGACGTTTGCCATTGTTGATATTTCCTTCTTGAACGTGTATAATTCGTGATTTTCTTGAATGCGAAGTCGTGTGCCGGCGCCGTCAGGCTCTCGGCTTACGCGGAGGCCCCTTCCTTCTGCTTGGCAACCTCTTCGATCACCGAGGCCAGATCGCGCATCACGGCGTTGATAGCGCCGACGATGCCCGAAGCCGGGGCGTTAAGAGCGCCGACGATCGAGCCAAGGATATCCTTGCGCGATGGCATGGCGGCAATTGCCTTCAGCTCGGAACCTGGCATCAACTCCTTCTCGATCACCGCGAAGTTGAGCTTCGGGATTTCGAGCTTGGGATCGATGAAGTCGTTCAGAATGCGGGCCGGAGCAGCGGGATCGTCATAGCCGATCGCGATGCCGGTCTGTCCAACGAACTTGTCCACGATGTGGTCGTAGCCGCCGGCATCCCGCAACGCACGCTTGACCAGCGTGTTCTTGGCGACCTTGTAGGCAACGCCCGCCTTCTTGAACTCGCGGCGCAGGCGAATCGCATTCGCCACGGTCAGTCCCGTGAAGTCGATCGAATAGAGACCGCTTGCCCCCTTCAGGAGCTCGGCAACCTCGGCAACGACTTCTTCTTTTTTAGTCTTGGTCATACTGGCTGAGAGATTAGGATCTCTACGATCATGATTATCATTCGGATGCCGTCGTCAATCGCGGCGCAGCAGTCCGGCCCATACGGCGGTGTAGAAGCATCACCACCCGGCCATCCGGCTCCGGTCGCGGTCTCGCGCGGCGGCGGGTCATCCCTTCGGACGAAGGGGACCTGGGCGAGTGCGTAAACGTTCAATCAGTTGTCAGTGCATTCCGTGGCGCCGTGGGGCGGCCTGCGGTCTTACTGACGCTCGGGGCCGGTGTTCATAACCGCCTCGGCGATCGGAATTCCCGGGCCCATCGTGGAGCTGAGGGTGATTCCGCGGACATACTTCCCCTTGGAGGTCTGCGGCTTTGCCCGCATGATGCTCACCATGAAGGTCTGGATGTTGTCGGCCAGCTTGTTGGCGTCGAACGATGCCTTGCCGATCGAGGCATGGACGATGCCGGAGCGATCCACGCGATACTCGATCTTACCGGCCTTCACCTCATTGACGGCGGTGGCAACATCGGTGGTCACGGTGCCGGACTTGGGGTTCGGCATCAGGCCGCGGGGGCCGAGGATTTTGCCGAGCTTGCCCAGCTCACCCATCACATCAGGGGTGGCGATCACGACATCGATATCGGTCCATCCCCCCTTGATCTTCTCAAGAATATCCTCGAACCCGACGATATCAGCGCCGGCGTCACGGGCCTCCTGCTGCTTGCCCTCGCGGGTCACCACCGCAACGCGCACCGTCTTTCCGATGCCGTGCGGCAGCGAAACGGTGCCGCGGACGAGCTGATCAGCCTTGCGGGGATCGACACCGAGACGGATAGCGATATCGACCGACTCATCGAACTTCGCGGTGGCATTCCCCTTCACGATATCGATCGCCTCCTGAAGCGTATGCATCTTCGCCGGATCAAACTTCTTGACGATAGTCGTGAATCGCTTGCTGTGAGTTGCCATGTGTACGTTCTCTATAGTTTCCCCGAAGAGGGGTATGCGTTAAAATCGTATTCGGTTTCTATCAAGCGCTACGTTAGCTGGAGGAGCGCTTCGATAGAAGCTTCAACATCCCCCATCACCGGCAGGGTTCTTAGCCTTCCACCGTGACGCCCATCGAGCGCGCGGTACCGGAGAGCATCGAGACGGCGGCATCCACGGACTCGCAGTTAAGGTCCTGCATCTTCGTGGAGGCGATTTCCTCAAGCTGGGCGCGGGTGATCTTCCCCACCTTGTTCCGGTTCGGCTCGGCGGAACCCTTCGGAATGCTCAGAGCCTTGATGATCTGAACGGCGGCCGGGACGCTCTTGATAACGAAGGTGAAGGTCTTGTCCGAGTAGAAGCTCACCAGAGCCGGGGTCAGGATGCCGGCTTCCTTCTGCGTCTTCGCGTTAAACTGCTTCACGAACTCCATACCGTTAAGACCGCGCTGGCCGAATGCCGGACCAACCGGAGGAGCCATCGTAGCCTGTCCCGCAGGAAGCTGGATTTTGAACGAGCCGAGGAGTTTCTTTGCCATGAGTCTCTATTGAAAAATGTTCGTTCTCTACAATCGTAGCAGGGGGAGCCTCCGGGGACGCTCCGTCAGATGCTCATCGCTCGATCTCGACCTGCGAAAAATCGAGCTCCACGGGGGTCTTCCGTCCGAAGATCGAGACTTCCACCTTGAGCTTCTGCTTGCTGGCGTTCACATCGCGCACAAAGCCGGAGAAGTTGTTGAACGGTCCGTCGATAACCTTGACCGGATCCCCCTCGCGGAAGGAATCGACGATCGTCTCGACATGCTTCCGCTCTTCGATCCGATCGAGGATCTTCCCGATCTCATCCGGCTGAAGCGGCGCCGGCTCGGTCTTCGTACCAACGAAGTTGATCACCGACGGGGTATTCTGGATCAGATCCTTGACCTTCTTGTTAAGCACTGCCTCGACAAGGACATAGCCCGGAAGGAAGTTTTTCTGGCGCGTCCGCTTCTTGCCGTCGCGCACCTCGAAAACCTTTTCAAGCGGGATCAGCACTGTAGGGACATATTCCGTAAGGCCGAGGCGATCGACCTCGCTCTCCAGAAGCTGCTTGACGCGTGCCTCGTGCCCGGAATAGGTCCGGATGGCATACCACCGCTTCTGGATTGTTGACTCGCTCGTTGACATACTTCCCTCGATAATAGCGCTAGCGCCGATCCGGCTTTACCCGCCCACGCCAATCAGAAAATGGTCGTAAAGAGCTTGGTAAAGGCGAGATCGATCACGTAGACAAAAACCATGATGATCACGCAGGTGACAATCGTAATGATTGTCGATTCCTGCAACTGATCCTTGTTCGGCCACGAGACCTTCTTCATCTCGTTACCGACCTCGCGTACAAAGTTGCCGATGTTCTGTTTCATAAGCCCAGTCGAGGATAGGAGTCACCAGAATGCCGGAGTGATCAGGACGCTCTGGAGAGAGATTGAATGCCGACGGTTGGTCACGTTGCACGGGCGGCAGGACTTGAACCCGCAACCTACGGTTTTGGAGACCGCCGCTCTACCAATTGAGCCACGCCCGTATGTCCTTGGAGATTGAGGGAACCCGAGGCGATCGGCCACTGCACTCTTCTCTCCGGCCCCGCCCCGGGAGAGAATCAACCGGAACATCCCTGCGATAGCCACGCCGGCAGTCTGCGACCGATCACGTTGCACGGGCGGCAGGAATTGAACCCGCAACCTACGGTTTTGGAGACCGTCGCTCTACCAATTGAGCTACGCCCGTGAGTCCAGCTTCGGCGGACTGGGAGGGGGACGGAATGCCGTCACGATCACCAGTGATCCACCGGACCGGCTTACTTCGTTTCCTTGTGAACCGTCCGCTTGTTGTCCCACTTGCAGAACTTCTTGTACTCGACACGCCCCGACTGCGTCTTCTTGTTCTTGTCGGTCGTGTAATTGCGACGCTTGCACTCCGTGCACTCAAGTGTGATAATGTCGCGCATTGATATCGTTCCGGAATTATTGTTTGCTCGATAAAGGAGAGCGGGAGACGGGACTCGAACCCGCGACCAACAGCTTGGAAGGCTGTGACTCTACCAACTGAGTTACTCCCGCGTTGGCCTGCATCAACCGCGTCAACGCCAGAAACCCGCGCATCACGCGGATCCCCTCAGGCGCCCGAAACGGCCGAAAGGGCTCACGACCGGGATTGAACCGGTGACCTCATCCTTACCAAGGATGTGCTCTACCAACTGAGCTACGTGAGCGGATTAAACGAAAAGGCTGGTGTTACGTGCGGAGGGACTATGGACGATGCCCGAGATCTCCCCCCTTCCGTGGCTTTCCACGATGGAAGAAACAAGAACGGACATCTTCAATAGAGCAACTCCCGCGGCGCTTCGTGCGCTGAGCCCCACGGTATCCCCGGGACTCAATGAGCGGTAGCATTCCGGTCAGTGCCGGAAAGACGTAACGTGGCTCGATTCGATGATCACATGTAAAAGAGCTGGCGCCATACAACGGCGAACGAACTGTGGGCAGAGGAGGGTTCGAACCTCCGTACTCTTACGAGAACAGATTTACAGTCTGTCGCCTTTAACCACTCGGCCATCTGCCCCTGTCACGGACAACCCGTTTTTAAGGGGTTGTCTGAAGAAGAGCTTGCAAATATAAGGGAGCAGGGTCCCTTGTCAAAAACATTTTTTCGCCCTCCGTGCTCATTCACAATTCGTTGCGCCGGTTTGTGATATCCTTCCTTTTCCGCGGTGAACGGGGATTATCGACTCTTTTCCCCTCTCCACGCCGATCGGCCGACCGTAATATGAAGAACGGCCCATTGTCCAGAATGGGCCGTTCAGGCTTCGAGCATCGTGTATCCGTGGCGGACGGGAAGCGCATCCCGAACCAGCCCGGCGACCAGAGAAA
>JBDSJW010000408.1:0-3035 GCA_039917235.1 Kapaibacterium sp. (SeqCode)
TGCTCGTGACGGGGCCGCGGAATCGAAACAGAAGATCAGTGAACCACGGTCATCATCCTGGAAGCCGTCCCCTGCACGCCGGTGAGCCTGTAGATATAGGCGCCGCTGGGGAGATTCGCGGCATCGAACATCACGCTCCGCGATCCAGCCTCCGCCATCCCGTCGAAGAGGGTGGCTACCTCGGCCCCATCGGTCCTGAAGAGGCTCAGGCGAACTGCTCCGCGAGCCGGAACCGAGAAGGTGAAGGTGGCGATGCCGGACGCGGGGTTTGGCGCGTTCTGCGCAAGCGCAAGGGATACGCCTCCGGCCTCATCGGCATTATCGATGCCGGCCACGGGGCGGGCGACCGCCGGGAACTTCAGCGCGCGATAGCTGACGATGCCGGGGGGAAGAGCAAGCTCGAACGTCTTGGTCCCGTTGGGGCGGACCTCCGTTATAGCCGGGCTGCTGGTTGCGCCCCAGCCGATCACCGTATTGCCGTCGGGAAGGCGGCGCGCGCTCCCCATGGCGAAGCTGTAGGTGCTTGGCGTGTTGCGGAACTCCCAGACAACCTCGGCGGTCTTCGCGGTTTCATCCAGCCTGTACTCCACGGCGCGGGAGAAGGGAGGGTTATGGAAGTTGCCGTTATCGAACATCAGGATGTTGCCGTTGGGGAGGCGGCGGGCATCGTGCTGATGGGAGAAATGATTGGTGTCGTTCGTAAAGGTGAACTGGTTGTTCTTGCCTCCCCATCGCCAGATCACATTGCCGTTCTCGCGGCTGATCTTGGTGATCTCATCGGAGTTGCGCGATGAAAGGAGGATGTTGCCGTCGGTATCGATATCGATCGCATTGCTGTGGATGTAGTCGATCGTGGCGGCGGTCATCACCTCGTGCGTGGCGTCGGTCGGCTGGAAATGATCGCGGCTTCTCCACTGCCATACCACGTTCTTCTGCTTGTCCAGCTCCTGCACCAGATATCCGAGGATCTGGGCATCCGGCTTTCCGCCGGCCACCAGCGCGCTCATATCGGTGACATACGGCTCCACCCCCATCAGCATGTAGTGCCCGTTCGGGAGGATCAGCAGCTCGCGGCCATTGGTCTGCACCCCCTCACCCACCGATCGTATGCTGTCCACCACATTCTGGTTGGAGTCCAGCTCCACATAGGAGCCGCTGCCGACATCGAGGCCGGGGCTGAGGATGGCGTGGGTGAAATGGCCGTTCGGCTGGAGCTTGTAATCGGTTGCTGCCGCGTCGATCCGTCGTGCGTAGAAGAGGCCGCCGGAGGCATCGAGCATAAAGAGGTACGGGATCGTTTCGCCGTTCAGGGCGATGTTGCTCATGTAGATCTGCCCCGGCGTCGGGTTGTCGAATGCCTTGATGACGGTGTAGGGGAAATCGCTCGGGTGCGGGATTGTATCGGCCACCACTCGCGGAAGAAAGCGGGGAACAACGCCGTTGCGCGATATGTTGTTCGCGGCCATCGTCAGTTCATCGGCCATAGGCTCGCGGAGCGTCCGTTCGGATTTCAGGCTGGTTGTGAAGCTGAAGCTGTGCGATGGAACGGCATCGCCGGTCGTGGTCCTGACGCCGGCCCGCAGCTCCGCGGTGACGCTCTCGCCATCGGCAAACGGTCGGTCGGGCTGGAAAAGGATGGTCCTGCCCTCATCGGCCAGGATGGTTCGTCCGGTATGGGGACCGCTTATCGAGCCGGTGGCGGCGATCCGTCCCGCGCCTTCAAGGCTTGCCGGATCGATTGCGCCGCCGGGACGGATGATGATGCTGGTGCTTGGGGCAAGCCCCCGCGATCCGGTGACCGGAAACTGGTAGAGAGGAATCCCCGCGCGCAGCACCGGCACAAGACCGAACAGGCCGAGAGCGAGGATGGAGAGTACCGTTCTATTCATGAAATAACGCGGGTTATGCAGAGCAAACCGGAGACAATAAAGATCAGCTTCATTGCCTGGTTCTACAGTGCGGTGAGACGTGCCTTGCCCGGGAGGAGAAATCGGGTCGAAACCATGGCTGATATCCGACGGGGCGACAGATAATGATCGGGAACACCGATCGGAACCTGAAAGTTACGATCGATGCGATGGAAGACGCGCGTTCCCCGGATTAAATTTTTCGCCGGGCGGATGCGCGCTCCATATCCGCGGGTAACGGAACGATGGTTCCGCGTGTATCGGAAACAGCCCGTGGCCCGGCCCGCCGCCGCAAGCGCGACAATGGCCCGACCGGCAATCCCCGGCATCGATGCTATTTATGAGGACATCTTCCATGCGAACGCACGTTTATCGCTCCCGGTTTTCCTCCCTCCCGATCATCATCATCGCAACGCTTCTGCTGGCCTCGTGTGACGGACGTCGCCAGTCCAATAGGGATGACGCTCAGTTGCAGGCGCACAGCGGCAAAACCACCCCCACGGTCCAACAGCCCGGCACGGGATCGGCAGCCGCCGACGAGTCAGTCATGCTACGCGATAGCTCCTCCGTTGGGGGCGAGGAATACAGCGCCATCGTCGAAAACGACTTCCTCGACGCGGCCGCCAACCGCTTCTCCACCTTCTCGATCGATGTTGATGCCGCCTCCTACAGCAACGTCCGCCGTTTTCTGACGCAGCGGAGCCTCCCGCCGCGCGATGCCGTGCGGATTGAGGAGCTGGTGAACTACTTCCCGTACGATTACCCTGAGCCCACCGGCGCCGATCCGTTCTCGATCACCGCGGAATCGGCCGCATGCCCCTGGAATCCGGCTCACCGGCTGGTCCATGTCGGCCTTCAGGGTCGCCATATTGACATGGGGCAGCTTCCGGCGAGCAATCTCACATTCCTGATCGATGTCTCGGGATCGATGGAGGAGCCAAACAAGCTGCCGCTGCTGAAAAGCGCGTTCCATCTGCTGGTCGATCAGCTCCGCCCGCAGGATCGCGTTGCAATCGTGGTGTATGCCGGCGCGGCCGGCGTTGCGCTGGAGCCCACGTCGGGGAGCGAAAAGGGGAAGATCCTGAATGCGATCGACGATCTCCAGTCGGGAGGATCGACCGCGGGGGG
>JBDSJW010000409.1:0-3732 GCA_039917235.1 Kapaibacterium sp. (SeqCode)
GCGGGAGGTCCGTCCGCTCCGCCGGCACTCCGCCGGCGACATAGGTAAACGCCGCGGTATCCGATCCGATCAGCAGCGAATCGCCACGAACCACAAGGGAGTTGATCTTCCGATTTCCCAGCTCAGGCACCTTGCTCCACTCGGTCGGCACCTGAAGATTTGGTGATGATGTCGATGCGGTGACAAGCCCGCCGCTGGTCCCCAGATAGATCCCGCTCTTCCAGAACGCGATCGAGTAGACCGCGGAGTTGGACTGAATCGGCCCAAGGCTCTGATATGATTCTATAAAGCTGGACGACCTTGCATCGTAGACCCCCACGCCGAAATCAGTCAGGATATAGACGCGGTCTCCGGAAAAACCGAAACCATTGATCCGGCGGCTTGGAAGCTCGGTCTTGCTGGTGATTTCAGTGGAATAGATCCACGATCCGTTGCTCCGCCGTATGCTCACGGAGCCATCCAGCCCCCCCACATACATATCGCCACTGACCGGATCGAACCCGATCGCGGTTGCGTTCAGATTCAGAAGCCCCTCGCTGGTCCGATAGACGATAAACGAATCCCTCGCGGCGGAATATCCAACCACGCCTCCGGTCGTCGCCGACCAGAGTGTGCCGGCGTTATCGAACGCGATTCCCTGAACCGAATTCAGAGCACTGTAGACCGACCATTTGTACTCTTCCTGCGCGCGCAACGGCATCCCGGCCGCCACGACCAGCCCGCTGATGACCATCGCCGCCAGTACTCTTGCTAATCTCATACGGTATTGTACTTTACACGAAAGCCTGGTAACACGCACTGAAACGCGTTCTACCACTGTGGAATGAATGAGGCGCAAAACAACGGCGCGCGATCGTCCGATGCAAGGGATTACAGAACGCACCGCGCCAACCGAAAAAAGGAGAGGATTATCGGGTCTCAGGAACGGCCGTTGGAAGCCCCGGTGGGAAGATTGCGGAGAAGATTGATCATCTCTATGCCGGCCTGCGCCGCCTCCCACCCTTTATTCCCCGCCTTGGAACCGGCCCGCTCAATCGCCTGCTCTATGCTATCAACCGTCAGCACGCCGAACAGACAGGGAACACCGCTCTCCATCATCGCCGAAGCGATGCCCGACGTTGCTCCGCCGGCAACATGCTCGAAATGGGGCGTCGCGCCACGAATCACCGCGCCGAGCGCGATAACCGCGTCATACGCCCCCGACATCGCCAGCTTCCGCACAACCAGCGGCAGCTCAAACGCGCCCGGGCAGTAGACGATCGTCACGCCGGACTCATCTCCCCCATGCATTCTGATGCAGTCGAGCGCCCCTTCCAGCAGGCGCTTCGTGATAAACTCGTTCCAGCGGCTGATCGCAATTGCGAATCTCTGGCCGGATGCGTTCAGCGAACCCTCAATTACCTGAGCCATACAATATTTGTTGGTAGTCAAACCCCGGAGGGGAAAGCTCGACAAAGCCATTGTCGAAAAAAATCGGTGGAAATATAAGGAATACACGATGACCGCTTCCCACAAATCTCTTACGCCGGCCCGCTGGAACATCCCGGCGATGCTTATCATCCTGGCCGCGTTTTACACAACCGGGGCAACGGCTCAGACCGGAGCAATCGACCACTCGGCGTTCGGACGGGTGCTTGCGTCGGCTGTTGCAAATGGTCGCGTCGATTATGCGAGGTTTCGGGGGAATGCCGATTTCGCCGCCTACCAGACATCGATCGGCAATGCGTCGCTGCGCGGGATCTCCTTCGACGAGCAGATGGCGTTCTGGCTCAATGCCTACAACGCCTCGGTGATCAGAAACGTTATTGACAACCCCGGCATGCGGCGCCCGATCGATGTGAAGGGATTTTTCGATGCCCGCACATTCAGAATCGCTGGAAGCACGCTGACGCTGAATGATATCGAGAACAAAATGCTTCGTGAGCGATTCAAGGAGCCTCTCCTCCATTTCGGGCTGGTCTGCGCGGCGCGAAGCTGTCCCCCGCTGCAATCACATACGTTTGATGCATCCACCGTCCGCGCTCAGCTTGCGCGCAACGCCGCCGCCTACCTCGCTTCAGCGTACAACCGTTTCGACGCGGCAACAAACACGCTCACGCTTTCAAAGATCTTCGACTGGTACAAGGGGGATTTCGGTGGCGACTCCGGGATTCGGGAGTTCGTGAAAAAGTACGGCACGCCGGCGATGAAGCAGGGAATCACCCCGGCGACCAGGATCACGTTTATGGAATACGACTGGACGCTGAACTCGAAATAGCTCATCCCTATTTCGACACCAGCGTCATATTATACGCGCCGATCACCGTGTACGGACAACATCCCTCCACCCCCCGAATCGTGTCGGCACGTTGCAGCGCATACCGGGTTCCCCGCTCCGCGCGTATAAGAAAACCGCCGCCATGCAGCCCATCCTGGGAATTCAGCAGATAGCCGTCGCCGGAAGGAGGAACGGTCATAAACGTGGTGGTATCATGCACCACGGTATCCTTCCCGTTGATCTGCTTGTGCGTGCTGTCGATCTGCTGCAACATCACCGTCGCATCGGTAACTCTGCGCGGACGGAACACCGATGTATCGATATGGCGATTCAATGAGTCGATAAAGACCGTGTCGATACGCATGCTGTCCAGCACATGAATCTGAAGCAGCGGCGGCGCCGGCGCGCACGCAACGCCCGAACAGTTTTCCTTGCACCCGGAACCGCCAAGAATAAACAGCACGAGCAGCGTGAAAAGAAATGGAGCAATCCGTTTCATAAATATCCGGCGTTCGAAAAAAGGAAAAGCGACACGAATCAACGTGCCGGCGGAATCTGAAATGCAACATACCGGCGTGTCTGAAACGCGACGGCATAACCAACCGGAAGAATCTCCGGCGTGCCGAATTTCAGATGCCTGATCAACCTGTCCCGCTCCACCACGAACAGCGCCCCCGCCGGAGCATTGGCCGCCGCCGCCGTCAGCCACGGCATCACCAGCGCGGAATCGGCGGGAGGCTGAATGCGTTTGAAGGCGATATCGGAACGCCATCCCGCATCGACGCCATCCAGATAGTAGGAAATCTGCGGATTCCGCTCGAACCCGGCAACCACCATATCGCGATAGCCACCCCGCTCGACAAATCGCGCCAGCTCCCTCCCGCCGTCGTTATACTGCTCGCGATCAAGCACGCCGATGGTATAAAGGCTAAAGCCCGACAGTGGAAGAAGAAAGATATAGGGAAGCACCGCCCGCAACCGCGCCGGAACGCCAAATAGATAGATAAGAAATGCCACCGCGACCGACAGCGCAATCAGCCCGAAAAACGGAATCAATCCCCACGGGTTCGCATCATCGAGCATTGTATGCGGAGTTCCACCAAGCAGCAGTTTTACCGCATCGCGCCATCCCTGGCTCGCCGCCCAGACCGATGCCAGCATGCTGAACCCGACGAGCGGAGCCATTATCTTTTTCGATAGCTCGCCCGCCATCGCCCGGCGGAATTCACGCCCGGCCAGCAGCGACGCGGGAACAAGCATCGGCAGTATATAAAATGCCAGCTTCGTTCTCATTACCGAGAAAACGAAAAAGAAGACGAGAAACCAGACGGCGGGCAGCCACCAGATTCCCCCGTCATCGCCATTGCGATTTCTGAACGCCCTCACCATCCCGTACAGAAACCACGACAGCCCGATCGGAAAAAGGACCAGCAACTGGTTGGCGAAATAGAATATCTCCAGCGATTTCTGATTTC
>JBDSJW010000410.1:0-6139 GCA_039917235.1 Kapaibacterium sp. (SeqCode)
AACGGTCCATGTACGCGAACGTGGAGCCCTCCGGCGCGGTGGAGCTGATACGCATCCTGCTCCGGTCCTCCAGCGGCGCCAGCTCCGACTGAACGTTGGATCCGAAGAAATAGATCATCCCCCCCGCCGCCGCCATGATCGGGAAGGCCAGCCACCGCCACCGCATAAACGTCGTGAGCGAGTTCCTGTAGCCGGCCGTCAGCTTCTCGAAGAAGACCTCGGTTTTCAGATAGAACCAGCTATGGCTCCGCTGCTTGATCAGCTTTGTGCTGAGCATCGGCGTAAGCGTAAGGGCCACGAACGCGGAGATCGCCACGGAGCCCGCCACCACGATGCCGAACTCGCGGAAAAGTCGTCCGGTAAGCCCCTGTAGAAAAACGACCGGAAGGAACACCGCCACCAGCGCCAGCGTGGTGGAGATCACCGCGAAGAAGATCTCCTTGGAGCCATCCAGCCCCGCCTGGAGCGGCGTCATCCCCTCCTCGATCTTTGTGTAGATGTTCTCCAGCACCACGATGGCGTCATCCACCACCAGCCCGATCGCCAGCACGATGCCGAGGAGCGTAAGGATGTTGATCGAGAAGTTCGCCAGGTACATCACAAAGAACGTCCCGATCAGCGAAACCGGAATCGCCAGCACCGGGATCAGCGTGGTGCGCCAGTCGCGGAGGAAGAGGAAGATGATCAGCACCACCAGCCCGAACGCGATGGCGATTGTCTCGATCACCTCCTCGATCGAATGCTGGATGCCGATGGTGGTATCGTACGCCACCCCGACCTTGATATCGGGGGGCAGATCCTTCTTGATCTGGTCCACCCGTTTATAGACTTCCTTGGCAATGGCGACGTTGTTGGCCCCCGGCTGCGGCAGGATGCCGACGCCGATCATCGGCACGCCGTTCCGCTTCAGGACGGTGTTCACGTTCTCGGCATCGAGCGTCGCGTTGCCGATATCGCGCACCTTGACGGTCCTACCGTTGTCCTCCTTGATGATCGCGTTGTTGAAGCCCTCCGCGTCATTCAGCCGCCCGATTGTGTTCACGGTCAGCTCCGTGTTGTTCCCCTCGATCTTGCCGGAGGGGAGCTCCACGTTCTCGTTTTTTAAGGCGTTGCGGATATCGGCGGGGGTAAGCTGATAGGCGGCGAGCTTGGCGGGATCCAGCCAGAGCCGCATCGAATATTTCTTCTCGCCGTACAGGGTTACCTCGCTGACGCCGGGGATATTCTGGAGCCGCTCCTTGAAGAAGTTGGTGGCGATATCGTTCACCTCAAGCTGATTGCGCGTGGCGCTCTCCACCGTCAGGAAGACGATGGGGTTGGCGTCGGCGTCGGCTTTGGCAACCACGGGAGGATCGGCGTCGGCGGGGATGTTCTTGATGGCGCGGGAGACGCGGTCGCGCACGTCGTTGGCGGCGGTTTCCAGATCCACGTCGAGTGTGAACTCCACGGTGACGGTGCTCCGCTGCTCGCGGCTGACCGAGGTAAGCGTGCGGATGCCGGCGATGCCGTTGATCGATTCCTCAAGCGGCTCGGTAATCTGCGACTCGATCACATCGGCGTTGGCGCCGGCGTAATTCGTGGTCACGGTGATGATCGGGGGATCGACCGCCGGGTATTCGCGAACGCCGAGCGAGACAAAGCCGATGGCGCCGAACAGAAGGATGACGATCGACATGACGACCGCCAGCACCGGGCGCTGGATGCTGAGAGTTGACAGGCTCATGGGGCGCTCCGGTTACAGTGGCTGGATCGTTGAAATCTTCAGAGCCGATCCCGGCTTCACCTGGAGGATGCCGGAGGTGATCACGGTATCGCCGGGGGCAAGACCGCTGAGCACCTGCACATTCTTGTCGGTTCTGATGCCAACTTCAACCTTGCGCGACTCCGCCTTTCCTTCCTTCGAGACGAAGACTTTCTTCCCTTCGGCCTCCGGTATTACCGCCTCGGTCGGGACCATCAGCGTGTTCTCGATCTGCTTCAGCGTCAGCTCAATCTCCGCGAAGGCGCCCGGAAATATCTTTCCATTGCCATTCGAGCAGACCGCGCGCACAAGGAGCGTGCGGGTTGCCTGGTCAATTTTCGGCTCCACGGCATAGACGCGGCCGGTATATGTACCGCTGGAACCTTGAATGGTAAAGGAGATGGTGCTGCCGGGGCGGACCACACTGTAATACTTCTCCGGCACGGAGAAATCGATCTTCACCGGGTTGGTATTGCTAAGGGAGACGATCTTGGTGGATGGGGCGATATAGCTCCCCTCGCTGACGTTCCTGAGGCCGATCATCCCCGAGAAGGGGGCACGGATATCGGTCTTGGCGATCTGCGCCCTGATCAGCGCGATATCGGCGCTGGAGGTGTTCAGATCGTTGAGCGCCACGTCGTATTCCGACTGGCTTACGGCGTCCTTCTCGCGAAGCTGGCGCTGGCGGGCCTCCTTCAGCACCGCCAGTTCCTTCCGGTAGTTCGCCCGGACAAGCTGCGCCTGAAGATCGGCGTCGTTGATCTTCACCAGCAGCGTCCCTTTCGCGACCGCCGTCCCTTCCCTGAAGAATATCCTGGTGATTTTTCCGGGGACCTCACTCTGGAGATCCACCTGTTCGTTTGCCGAAACCGTTCCGGTTACGAAGATTCTGTCGGCCAGACGGGACGGGGTCACCACATAGGCGGTAACGGCTACCGGGGCGCTTTTTCCGCCGCCGCCACGCGCGCCAGCCCCCTGCTTGGCGTCCGTGGATGATTGGTTCCCTTTGAGATAGGTCATCTTGGGAATTGCAAGCGCAATCAGCGCAAGCGCCGCGATGCCCCAAAGGGTAATTCGTTTCGTGCGAGTCGTCATGTTGCGTTACCTGCTATCGGGGATGAGATAGAGAGAACAGCTATTGCGAGCATATACTGAAATGCCCCGGAAGGGCATTGGCAAACGGGCCGGCGGCCCATCCCGTACGGAGGGCAAGAAAGTAATCTACAGCGGATGCGCGTCAAAGACGCGGGCCATGGGCATTAATTTTTATGATAGTGATGTTCCTCAGCTCAGAACACTCCACCCGTAACGCCGTTAGAGACATGTCAGTTCGGCCGGTTCCCGCATTGATGTCCGAAAACGGCCAGCCCGACCCTTCCGATCTCCTTAAGTTGCCATCATGAAACTCGATCCGGAAGCCTGCTATCGCGCCGTGGTCGCCCGTGACCGGCGATTCGACGGGCGGTTTTTCACCGCCGTTACGACCACCGGCATCTACTGCCGCCCGATCTGCCCGGCCAGAACGCCTCTGCTGCGGAATATCCGCTTCTTTTCCTGCCCGGCCGCCGCCGAGGAGTCGGGCTTCCGTCCCTGTCTCCGCTGCCATCCCGAAAGCTCTCCCGGAACGCCGGCGTGGTCCGGCACCGCCGCCACCGTCTCGCGGGCGCTCCGGCTGATCGCCGAGGGGGCGCTCGATCGCGGCGGGGTGGATGATCTTGCCGTGCGGATGGGGGTCGGCTCGCGTCACCTGCGGCGTCTTTTTCAGGAGCATCTTGGTGCATCTCCGAACGCCATCGCCGTAACGCGCCGCGTCCATCTGGCCCGGACGCTGATCGAGCAGACGCCGCTTCCGCTGGCGGATGTTGCCTTCTGCGCCGGCTTCGCCAGCACGCGACGGTTTAACGCGGCTTTCCGTGCCACGTTCGGCCGGGCGCCGGGGGAGTTCAGGAGGGGGAAAGGAGTTCATCGTGCAACGCTGACCGTAAAGCTGGCCTACCGCCCGCCGTTCGACTGGGAGGCGATGATCGGGTTTCTGGGGGCGCGGGCCATTCCCGGCGTGGAGATGATCGCCGCCGGCCACTACCGCCGCACGGTTGCCGCCGGGGAGATTGCCGGCGTGATCGATGTAAGCCCTGTTGCCGGCGAACCGAATCTCCTTGTGTCAATTCCCTGGGAGCTGGCGCGGAACATCGACCCGATCCTTGAAGGGGTGCGCCGTCTCTTCGATCTGCGCGCTGATCCGGAGGCAATCGCCTCCCATCTGGCGTACGATCCGGCGCTTCTCCCCCGCCTGCATGCCCATCCCGGTCTGCGCGTCCCCGGGGCGTGGTCCGGTTTCGAGCTGGCAGTCCGGGCGATTCTGGGCCAGCAGGTAAGCGTAAAAGGGGCCACGACGCTCGCCGGTCGCCTGGTCTCCACCTTCGGTCGGCCGATGCCCTCGGCCGCCGGGGAGCCCGGCATGCTCTTTCCGCGACCGGAAGATCTCCGCGCCGCGCCGGTCGAAACGATCGGGCTGCCGGAACAGCGGGCCGTGGCGATACGGGAGCTTGCGGCGGCCGTATCCGATGGACGGCTGGATTTTGGAAAGGGATCATCGCTTGAGGAGATCATCGCGCAGCTCCTTCTGCTCCCCGGCATCGGCCCCTGGACCGCGCATTATATCGCTATGCGGGCGTTCGGGGAGCCTGACGCATTCCCCGCCGGCGATCTGGTCCTGAGGAGGGAGGCGGCCTTCGGCGGGACGGTGCTGAGCGAGCGGGAACTGCTGGAACGGGGAAAAATCTGGAGCCCATGGCGGGCATATGCCATAATGTATCTCTGGGCCGGCGACGGCGCGGATCACGAACAGGAGGAGCATCAATGAACATGGAACAGATCGACTACGGCATCATCGAAAGCCCGGTCGGCGGAATCATCGTCGCCTGGAGCGAGGAGGGGATGATCTCACTTGCGTTTCAGAACGCCCCGAAGCCGGTACATCCCGATCCGGCATGGCGGCGGCGGAACGAAGTGCGTAATGATATCGCCGTGCAGCTCGGCGAATATTTCAGCGGCGACCGGCGGGAGTTCGATCTTCCGCTGGTGATGAAGGGGACGGCATTTCAGAAAGAGGTATGGGAGGAGCTTCTGAGAATTCCGTACGGGGAGACGATATCATATGGGGAGCAGGCCAGGCGGATCGGGCGGACCAGTGCGGCGTCCAGGGCGGTGGGGGCGGCCAACGGGCGGAACCTGCTGGCGCTGGTGGTGCCGTGCCACCGCGTGATCGGGAGCAGCGGAAAGCTGATCGGATATGCCTCCGGGCTCGATATCAAAAGGTCGCTTCTGGAGTTGGAGCAGGGGAATGGGGGGATGATCCCGGAGGCGCAGACAAGCCTTTTTATGGCGTGATGTATCGGGACATCGGCCGGCGGGCACGGCTTTATCAGCCTGTTGAATTCCTACAGATGCCCAGACTGTTCAAGGACGATCAGATGCAAGGCGGCCGAGCCTGAGCGAATGAGGCGTCCTTCCGGATGCCGCAGTGAGCGAACGGTGAAGGCCAACGCGGCAGATGACGTTGTTCAACAGTCTGTTATGGGAAGGTCTTGAGGGGTGATGGTCTGAAGTGGATCGGCGACGGTGTTTTCGGCAGAGCTGTGTGCGGTCAGCGCTCGTAGTGGTCGAAATCGCAGTAGTTGTCAACGCCCGTGCGCTCAAGGTTATAGCCCATTTCCTTGGCCTTGTTGAAATCGTAGCAGGCATCGGCCACGAACTCCGACGGCGTCTTGAGCGATTTGCAGAGTCCGCGAAAGAAATACCACTCTCCCCCCTCCGGCTGAATCTGAAGGGCGCGGGTATAATCCTCGATGGCCGCGTCGAAATCCCTCAGGAGATACTTCAACCTGCCGCGTTTTCCGTACAGCACCACGTTCTGCGGATCGCGGAGCACCGCCTGATCGTAATCGCTTAGCGCATCGGGATACTTGTGCATGTCGAAATTAAGCTCGGCACGCTGCTCGTAAGTGGCGCTGTTGCGCGGGTTGACGTGGATTGCCTGGGAGAAATCGAAGAGCGCGCTGTCATTCATGTTCATCTGCCGGAAGAGCAGCGCCCGCTGAAGAAACGCGTCGTCGGCGTCCGGCTTCAGGGCAATCGCGCGGTCGTAGTCATTCCTGGCACCCGGGACATCGCGCAGATGTGCCTTGGCAATGCCACGGTTTACGTAGTACATATAGAGATTGGGGCCTCTTCCTCCGGCGATGGCCCTATTGCAATCCTCGACCGCGCCGACATAATTGCGCGCCTGGATTTTGGCCACCACATTCTGCATCGTCGGGTCGGGCGACCCTTGAGCGATGCCACGCAGGGGGATGAAAAGAAGCGCAAGCAATAAAAACTTCATGCTCGCCTCCCGTT
>JBDSJW010000411.1:0-2754 GCA_039917235.1 Kapaibacterium sp. (SeqCode)
TTGGGGCATGTGAAGGGAACGGGTGGTGATATCGCTGTCAGCGGTGCCGGCGTTGTGACGATCGGAACGGGGAAAGTCACGCTCTCGAAGCTCGATAATCTAAACTCGGCAGGCGACGGCCAGGCGCTCACCTATGACGCCACATCCGGACGGCTGAAGTGGATTACCCTCAGCTCGATCGCGCTGACGGGCACGACGGGAAACTACACCTATATGTCCGGCGCCGGTGCGCTCGCCACCGGCCGGATCGTCAACAACGGCGCCGGTATCGTCGAGGTTCCCGGCCAGATATCCGACCCGAAAGCCGCTCTCTATGTCGGGAACGGTTCGACGAGCTACAGCCAGGCGGCGATCGTGGCGATCGCCGGCACGAATCCCGCCGTCATGGCATATAACACGCACACGACGAATGCCGCGATCAGGGCAGAGAATTTCTCCTCTGGCCCGGCGATAGAGGCGGCGGGGCCACTCAAGGGAGTTACGGGAGCTTTCACGAATGGCGGGACCAGCCGCGGAGTCGATATTCAAAATGTCTTCGCATCGAACAGTGCTGCGGCGTTGTACGCTACCACGCTCGGCACCGGACAAGCGGGATTTTTCGCGCGAAACAGTCCCTCGGCAGCCGTCGGCGTGTTGGAGGTTCAGCAGCAAAGCACCTCGAATACATCTGCGGTCCTGAAGGTTATCGGCGGGGTTGCCTCGTCGCCGATCCTGATGGTGACATCACCGGCGTCGTTCTCTGGGAAGTTTCTCCAGGTGCAGGATTCCAATGCAAAGAACATCATGGAAATCTTCGGCGGCGGGGATACTCATCATCGTATTTTTGATGCGACCACGGCCAGCACCGCTACGCCTCTCACACTTTCCCATAATTCCACCGGTGCCGTGACTGCCGGCTTCGCCGTTCAGTTGAACATGCAGCTCCGGAGCTCGACGACCGATAACCGTGATGTTGCGGGGATCCGCGTTGAATGGACGACGGCTACCGATCCCTCGCGAGCGATGAAGGGGCGATTGTTCGGTGTGGATTTCATCGGAGAGCGCGCCGCGTTCATGTGGGAGGCCACCGGCGCGGCGATCAAAACCGCTGTGAATGGCGCTGCGCCAGTCGTGCGCGCCGCAGCCATCGCCGCTCTACCCGCAGCCGGCGCAGCGTACAACCAGGCGGCCCTGAACGCCATTGTGAATGCTTTGAACAATGCTTTGGTGGCGATCTCCCAGTTCGGCATCATCAACTAATCGAGGGTGAGTCATGAAGAGTGCGAATCGACGGGAGACTGTCTCTCATGTGTTCGTCGATTACATCCCGGAGGAGATGGAAAATGGCGTCGTCTATGTGAGCCTGCTTTATGAGATAGCCGTCCATAGATGCTGTTGCGGGTGCGGCGAGAATGTGGTAACGCCCATCGGCGACACTGGATGGACGCTGACGTCTGATGACCAGTCGATCACACTCCATCCATCGATCGGCAACTTCAACCAACCGCGCCGATCGCACTACTGGATTCAGCGGGATCGCGTCGTGTGGTGTTAGCGATATCTCCACACTGATAAGCTCCGAATTGTTCATCACACCAACACACCACAACCGAACATGAAAAGGAATTCTCCGGCCGTTACCCGGTCGGCTAAACCGGCCCCATCCGGCATAGATGCCTCGCCCTCAGATGATAGCCTGCAAAAAGCATTGGCGATCGTGAGGCGGGATCAGGAGCGCGTTGAACGGCTGGAGCGCGTGCAGAAGCGTATCAACGATATCCTCACTGAAGAGCGGGCGATGTTCGTAATCTCCGGACAGTTCCACGGGACAAATTGTCAGACGGCGATCGAAGTTCACCTTCTCGATTAACTACCACATCATGGCGAACAATAGACCTTTCACGATCGGCGCTGTGCCGGATCTCGCGGCGATCCTCGATCGGGCGGATCAGATCATGTTCATTCCACTCGGAAGATTCCCTTCCGGGTCGGATCCAATTCAGCATAAGACGGTGCGGAGCTTGTCCATCACCGACCGCGAAGTGCCCGCTGGCAGCACGATTCTGGGGCCGGCACGGTATCAGGTCTATCTCAACGATTCAGGCGCAACCCTGATGCGCTTCGTATGCGAGGTAGGGCCGGCGGCGACCGGCATCACGCTCGCCGATCTACTCGGTGAGCCGGCCGATCTCGGTCCGGTTGTCCGACGTGGTGATACCGTTACCAGCCTCGGCTCTGCTGATGCGCCGGCGGGGAAGATGTTGGTTGCCGATGGGCATGGCGGACTGGAATTTATCGATGCTCCCACGGGAGGGAGTGGGATCGATCCTGAGCCGTGGGTTTACGACTACCGCAGAGATTTCAAGGCGAGCACCTCCACGGTGACGACGGATGGGGCGATCAACCTCGGAAGCAAGGCCCTTCTTGTCGTGGATATTGGCGATCGCGAAGCGGGTCAGGGAATATCCGTTGACGGCGCCGGTGATGATGGCGGTATCCTCTGTACGGAGATCGATTACATCGATGCGCCGATGATTATGCTGAAGGATGCGGCATCGACACCCGTAACGGATGCGCTGGTGCAGCACGATAACACGATCTGCATGCGGAAGGTCCGTGGCCAGGTGAATGAAGATAAGAATGTGCTTCTCCGCATCGGCTTCGGCCCCGGTGGACTCTCCGACTGCATCTACGAGCATCGCGGTGGCACTGACCCCGTCGGCGGTGTGGATGCGATTGTCGCGTTCACGCCGCATCCTCTCGATGATGACGGCG
>JBDSJW010000412.1:0-5073 GCA_039917235.1 Kapaibacterium sp. (SeqCode)
GCGCGCGCTGCTCGACGCGATCGAGGCGGGCGGCATGGCGCCGCGCGGACGTTCGATCGCGATATCGCGGAGATCGGGGAACTGATCGATCGTCTGACGAACATCGCCGCCGAGGTGGCCCGTCGCCTGGCATCGGTCTCCACCACCGGCCGCACGGTGACACTGAAAATCAAGTACCACGATTTCACGATATCGACCCGCAGCCACACTCTTTACAACGGCATCGCCGGCGCTGATGAGTTGCTGGCGATCGGCACGGATCTGTTGAAATCATCGCCGCCGAAGCGGGCGGTGCGGCTGCTGGGACTGACCGTATCGGGATTGCGGGAGATCGGGACGGAGAGGAAATCGGGGCAGATGGTGCTGGAGTTGGGGTGATTGATTGTCTATCCGGCATCACCGTTACCCGATTCCGCGAACCAACCGATCCGTAATGCCGCCCGGACCTCACTGAACGGAAACATCCATTCAATGGGAACCGCGCAAATTCCGCCACAACCACACTGTATCCCCCGGCAGACCTCCCTGCGATGCCTGATTTAACCGACTCCAAATCCATTCCGTTATAAATTTCAAAAAAACGAAGATTCCCGCTCAATCTTTCCCCTTTTGCGCCTTGTGGAAATCGCTATCTTCTCATACCCCCACGTAGATGCAGAACTCCATACTTAGGAGAATCACGATGAGCTCCTGTACCATTCCCAGACGCCGGCGATTCCGGACAGCCCTACTAGCTCTACCGATCGTCGCGCTTCTCATGTGCATCTTCGCACACTCCCTGACGGCCCAGACCAACGGAATCACGCTGACGCTCAGCAAGGCGCATAACGCGCCCACGCCGGTTCCGTCAGGACAGACATTCACCTACACACTGGCCTACGGCTGGTCCGGCGGAGCCCCCGGCTCGCTGGTCATCAATGACGTTGTCCCCCCCGAACTGGACGTGTTGAGCGCCCTTCCGGGAACGCCTACCTCGACGATTGTCGGGAACACTGTAACGTTCACCCTCTCCGGGCTTGCCGCGAGCGCCGGCGCCGGCACGGTACAGATCAACGTCCGGTTCAAGCCGGGCGTTACCTGCTCCGGCACGCGCGCCTGCAACAGTGCAACAATCCAGTTGCAGGGAAATAATAATCCCAAGGTCACCTCGAACTCCGTCTGCGCCACCGCGACCGCGGCGAACAAGTGGACATTTGAGAAGGCCCTCGTGGCCGGCTGCGCGGTTGATAACGACGTGATCTTCAGAATCTGCGTCATGAACCCATCCGGCGGCGATGTCGGCGGGTTGAACCTGACGAGCGCGCAGCTCACCGATGTGCTTCCGGCCGGCGCCATCGTCACGTCGGTTTCGGGAAGCTGGACAGGCTTTACGCAGCTCGGCACCAATATCACGCTCACCGGCGGTCCATCGACCCTTCCGGTTTCGCCGTGGAACGCCTGGTACTGTGTCTACCTTCATGTCACCTTCCCATCCCCGACATTCCAGCAGGGGAACCTGGTGATCAACCACGCCACGCTCTCCTACAAGACGCCGTGCGATACCATCAAGGCACAGACCTACACCGATACCGCGGCCGTGACGCTCTGCGCCGCAAACCCGTCGGGATCGCTCTGGAAGGGGCTGTCGATCAACATCTACTTCCCCTCCAACCCGTACTACTATCCGTCGTTCTCCCCCGGATGCTGCGGGAGCTATACGCTCTCCTACTATAACAGCGGCAACGTGGCGCAGTCGGGAGTGGTGATGGAGGATATCCTGCCGACCACGCTCGACGTCACATCGATCAAGACGAATGTGATATCGGGGCTGACGCCGGTGACACTTGATGTCTTCTGCTGGAGCGCGGGCGTTTGCAGTGCCGCGCCATGCACCACGGTGGTCTACACCACGCCGGGATTCCAGACGCTCTCAACGCTTCCAACCAACGTCTGCAAGGTGCGGTGGACCTACGGCGGCCCGCTTCCGATTGCCACGTCGGTACAGAATTATCTGGATGTCTGCGTCCGCACGGCCAGCTACGCATCGCCGTTCACGGCCGTGACGGCGGGGCAGAACATCATCAACACGGTGACAGCACAGGCCACCGGCGTGCCGCTGCTTACCGCCACCAACACCAAACCGGTGGATTCGCTCAAGCCGAAGATCCTGGCAACGAAGTTCTTCATGGGATCATGCGGGCCAAGCTGCTCGCCGCTGAACGTCGGCCCGTTCATTCCGGGGAATATCGTCAGGTGGAGAATGGCGATCTCCAACGTGGGGAACACCAATGCGTCCCCCTGCACGATCACCGATCTCCTCCCGGCCGGGCTTACCTACGTCGGCAACCCGACCTATTTCTACGGCACGTTCAGCTGGATGGCGAACCAGTACAACCCGCCCTGCTGCTCGCTTGCAACCACGGTTCCGGCGCAGATCGGAGGGACGATAACATCTCCGGCAACCGGGGCCACAAGCCTTACATGGACATTCCCAACGCTCCCCTACAGATGCGACGGAACTGTTGATTATCTGATCATCGAGTTCGATGTGAAGATCAGCGATAGTCCTCCCGCGCCTCCGGGGAACTACGACAACACGTTCACCTTCTCCGCCGGCAACCTGACAACGCCGGTGACATCGAACATCGCGACGCTCACGGTGAACGCGGTGGCGCAGTTGACGCTTCAGAAACAGGTACGACAAAAGCCGAGCGGCACGTTTGCACCAAGCGTCACGGTGCCGGCGGGATCGCAGGTGGAGTTCGCCATGAGGCTGAAGAACACGGGCAATCTATCGCTCACCAATATCTGTCTGCTTGATATCATGCCGCATGTGGGGGATATCATGGTGCTCCCCGGCTACTCGCCGCGCAACAGCCAGTTCGATCTTCCGCTGACAACGGGGGGAAGCGTGGTGGTCCCGGCCGGATACGTGGCCGGCTACAACACCTTCTCCAACACCAAGAACCCGCGGCGGACCACGGCCTGCGTCGGGTTCTGTGGCGTGGCCGACCCCACCACCGGCGTTCCGCCGCTGGTCAACGGCAGCTACGGCACGTTCGGCGGAACAACCTATTCATTCGACGTGGAGGGGAACACAACCACCCTGGCGCCGGGTGCAACGCTCGATGTCTTCGCCACGGCAACGGTGCCGGCGGGGACGGCAAACGGGTTGAACGCCTGCAACAACGTGGCGGTGAAGGCCATTCCATTGGGGACAACGACCTGCCTTGCCACGCAGTCCACGCCAAGCTGCGTTACGGTGGGAGCACCGCCGCCAAACCCATGCAAGGAGCTCTGGCTGGAAGGACACGCCGATAGCTGCTGTAGCTATCACATGATCCTCTCCAACTCGCTCGGCGCGCTCGCCACGCTCCAGTACAACGTCCTTTCGGGCGGTTCGGTAACGTCGGTACAGACGCCGCCGTGCCCGCCGACATCGACGGTTCCGGCAAGCCTGGCAAACACGACGACCGGCCAGTTGAACTTCAACATCGCATGCACGGGGGCTTCGCCGATCAATCTTCAGATCGACGCAGCCAGCACCACGGCAAGCGGCCAGATCTGCATCGAGCTGATCGCCACGGTGGTCAGAAACGGCGTGAAGACCGAGTGCCGCGATACGGTCTGCTTCCACTGCAAACGCGCGCCGCAGTTCCGCTGCGACTCGATGTCGGTGAAGCCGTTCCCCTATCCCGATCTGGACCTGAGCGGCCGAACCTTCACGGTCTACAACCTGAAGTCCCCGACATCGCCGATCTGTAGCGTGAAGATCGTGGTAACTCCGCCGCCGGCCGGACCGGGCGTCAACGGCGGTGGACTCTACGTTGACGGCGTCTGGAAGTCGTGGCCGTACGGCACCTCCGTGGCATACACGCAGATCCTCGCGGTACATGGCCTTCCCGCCACCAACACCGTGCAGTTCAACCTCGGCATTGATTACACGATCGGCTGGGTGGGGAATGTGAGCGTCACCGCATACCATTGCGACGGCGACTCATGCTCGATGACCTACGGGCCGTGGAAGGCGACGAAGAAGGATATCATCCTGATCGGCACGCCGATCGACATCAAGGAGAAGGCGAACCTCAGGGTTTACCGTCTGACGTTCCCGCGCGACAAGGCACGGGGCAAGAATATCAGGACCATCGCCATCCGTCACAGCAATCAGGTGACGTCGATCGTGGCGGTGACGGGAGCATCGTTCCCATGCGATTCCTCCGGCGACTGCGATGATCTCTTCGATGTCCTCCGGGTGAAGAACAGGACGGTGGTGATCGATCTCCGCCATCCGCTCGACGCGGCCATCGGCACGACCGATCCGGCGGTGACGGTCCTCTACACCGCTCAGGATACGAAGAACCCGACGCTCGAAATCGTCTACTACGACGCAAGCGGCCAGGAGCTTGGACACGATTCCACGGTTGTCACGGGAGGCGCGCTCCTGGACGAACAGGGTGGAACGGGCGGATTCCTCGGCTCGCTCGAAGCACGACCGAACCCGACCAGCGGACGCTGCGACATCGGCTTCACGCTGCCGGCGGTCTCCACGGTCGATCTGGACCTCCTGGACGCGCTCGGCAACAAGGTGGCAACCGTGATCAGAGGGGAGAGGATCGAGGCGGGCGAGCATCATCGCACGATCGATCTTACCTCGCTGGCGAACGGCAGTTATCTGGCGGCCCTCCGCGTCAACGGCATACCGACGGTCATCAGGATCGAGGTGATACGGTGATCGGATAGATCGCTGAAGTGATGGATATAGATGAAGGCCGGGGCGTGATGCTGAATCGCGCCCCGGCCTTCAACGTTTTACGAGGCGGAACAGGGAGAAGGATGCTGCTGTCGTGGCGACCACGCTCGCGCGCGATCGGCGGCGACCAATGATACCACCGCCGGAATCGGGAATTATCCAGCAAAAAAAGAGGCACAGCCAACGGCCCGCCTCCATGCAATTCACTATCGATCGAATTAAACTACCACCGGCTAAAGCCGGTGGGTTGTATGAACGTCTTCAGATGAAGACGGGCGTTGATCTCAGGAGCCGGTAATCGTGAAATCTCCGTCCTTGCTGGCCTGATCCTGCTTGTTGAT
>JBDSJW010000413.1:0-20787 GCA_039917235.1 Kapaibacterium sp. (SeqCode)
ATCGGTGGCGTTGAAAAAAACATCATCCCAATGAATTTTTCTCCGAAAAACCGCTTGACTCTGACGCAACGTCAGCCCTTATATTGAATGTTGTTCGGATACAAACCCTGATATCATGGCTGTGAAATACTACAAAATCCGAGAGTTCGCGCGGCGCGCCGGCGTTACGGTACGGACGCTTCATCATTACGATCGGCTTGGGCTGCTGAAGCCGAGCGCCGTATCGGAATCGGGGTATCGTTTGTACGGCACCGGCGATTTTGCGCGGTTGCAGCAGATCGTGACGCTGAAATTCCTCGGCTTTTCCCTTCAGCAGATCGGCGAGCTGCTTGGCGGCTCCGTGTACGATCTGCCGGCGATGCTCAGAATGCAGCGGAGCATCATGGAGGAGCGCCGCGCGCAGCTTGAAAAGGCCATCCGCGCGATCGGCACGGCGGAGGAGATCGTCGCATCGGGGGGGGAACCGGACTGGGAGACATTCACATATATCATCGAGGTAGTGACCATGGAAAACAACAAGGAATGGATGGAGCAGTATTATTCCGAGGAGCAGCTTGCCAGGCTTGCCGAGCGGCGGGAGGAGATGACATCGGAGGGGATGCTGAAGGCGCAGCGGGACTGGGCCGATCTGATCAATGAGGTGAAGGAATCGCTGGATGAGGACCCCGCCGGGGGAAAAGCCCAGTCGCTTGCCGCGCGCTGGTCGGCGCTGGTGGAGTCCTTTACGATGGGTGATCCGGGAATCACCGAATCGCTCAGGAAGCTCTACGCCGATCAGGCGAACTGGCCCACCACATTCAAGAAGCCGTATGGCGAGGATGTGGAGGCGTTTATCGGCAAGGCGATGGCGATCCGCAACGGCAAGTGACCCGGGAAGCGGAGAGTTGCCCGTCCGCTTTCCAGCCGATCGGTGGGACTGATACGCACCGGATGGTGAGTATCCTACTTTCCGGTGCGTTCTTGCGCGGCGGTCCGGCCGGGGGCTATGTTTGTTCCGCAACCGGGGATGCGCGCGTGCTGATCCCGGCCACGCCAACAATCACGGATATCGACCATGAAGCTCCTTTCCATCGTTATCGCGGCCCTCTGGCTTTCCGCCATGTCCGCTTCCGCTCAACAACATCCAGGAGAACCGAGCATGAGCACCGATTCCCCCGCATTCCGCGTGGCGCGGGTTACCTACGCCATTACCAATGTTGAAAAGATGGTGGCCTTCTACGAGAATGTCTTTCAGATGAAGTTCGAGTCGTTCGACGGCGGTGGCACCAAACTTTACTCCGGCATGCTTCTCGGCCAGAATACGCTCTTCTGCCCGAACACCCTTGCAGGCGTCGTGGCGGAGCAGAACCGGCTTCAGTACGATATCGTCGTAAGCGATATCGATGGCGTGGCGGCGCGCGTCAGGGCGTCCGGCGGAAAGGTGCGGGAGGAGAACACGGTGGAGGGGAGAAAGACGATGACGATCGTGGACCCTGATGGCAATACGATCATCTTCCATCAGGCGAAATAATCATCCGGCCACGACATCGCCGCCGCTCGACGCGGGGAGATCGGCCGGATCGCCGGTATAATAGTGCATCCCCCAGTCGGCCATCTGAAGGAGCACCGGGATCAGCCGCTCCCCCTCGGACGTCAGGGAATACTCCACTCTGGGGGGGACTTCGGGGAAGGCACGACGATGAATCATCCCGTCGCGTTCCAGCTCGCGAAGCTGCTGCGCCAGCATCTTATGGGTGATATCGGGGATATCGCTCCGAAGCTCGCCGTAGCGTTTCGTCCGTCGCCGGAGAAGCACCAGGATCAGAATCTTCCACTTTCCGCCGATAATGCTCAGTGTCAGCTCCAGCGGGCAGTTGTAGTTGCGCTCGTTGATGGCGAAGATCATGGAACGAATGCGTTGATTGAATGAAATCCCCGACGGCACCCGGAGGGGTTACACAGTACGGAAGCGGGAGATCCCTGATGGCGCTCCCGGCGGTCGGCGATCCATCGGCAACATCCACCTCCAGCAGTTCCGCCTCCGTCCGCTCGAACTCCATCGGCGATCGCGGTAATGCCGAGCCGTTGCGCCATGCCGATCACCAGAAAGAGAAGGAGCGCGGGAATCCCAAATCGTCGCGTCAGCTTGCTGGAGACGATGCTGATCAGCAGAAGGATCCCCGCGATCACGAATATGGTTTCGACCGAATAATTCATCGCCGGGAAGATAGGCCGATCGCCGCTCAGAATCTCCAGGCAAGGCCGGCGGTGGGGAGGAGCATGCCGTGGGTATCCCCCGTGTAGAGATCGTTCTGTGCCGCCGCCGTCAGCTCCAGGAAGATGTCTGCCCCGGCGCCCAGCCCTATCGATCCCCCCAGATTGGCGGCAACGCCATATCCCCAGCTTGGAAGCGGGCCGGGGGAGATAGTGAAGGCCGCGAGCGGTCGGCCTGAATCGCGCATCACCGTTCTGAACCCCGCCATCAGGCCGATGCCGCAGTAGGGCATTACCGGCCCCAGATGCCGCAGCCACACCGCGAACGCCATCTCCGTTCCCCATCCCTGCAAATGGTTTCCATCAAGGATGATGGCCGCGCGGGGCATCATCGCCATCCGTTGATTGGAGTCGGCGCCGGGGAGCCGGATCAGCGCATCGGCGCAGATTCCGCTTCTAAACGATTCTCCGACGGGAAGCCCGCCGGGATCGGCCCATCCCTTTATCCCCAGCGTCAGGCGATCCCCAAGGGCATGACGGATTGAGAGTTCCCCCCCGCCGTGGTGATCCCCGCCGCCCATTGCGGTCGCGTCTCGGCAAGCGTGGTCACGCCGCCGCGAATCTCGGTCTCCCCCGCCACCATCGGTTGCGCCGGCAAGGTGATCGATGGCGCGTAGACGAAGCTCTGGCTTCGGGCATGCGATGCGGAGAAGAGGAGGAGGGCCAGGCAGGTTGCGCGCATGATATACCGGGATGAATAAGCATGTCGATCGTTTCAGAAAGCGCAACGATAGCGGGGGAGCGGGGGGGATGTCAATGGCATTCGGCGGAGGGTCGGGATTGTCAGGGCGGGTTTGAAACCCGCCCTGACAGGTTGTAGATTCCCGGCATCAACGGGAACGTGCCTGTGATAACCGGCTCCGAACATCATCCAATTCAATCGCAAACGCCATGAGCACCCAGCAGGAATACAACATCAACCTGGACGTGCGCTACAACGCGCTGGAACTGATCGACATCCCCACCGTCGTCGCCGAATGCACGGAAAAATGGTTCAACCAGACGCTTACAAAGGTCAACGACAGCGTGGTGCGGATCGGCATCGTGGAGGGGGAGTTTCACTGGCACAAGCATGATAACGATGACGAATTCTTCTTCGTGCTTCAGGGGAAGCTCCTGATCGATCTGGAGGATGATCGGACGATTGAGCTGGAGCCGAACCAGGGGGTGATGATTCCGAAGGGAGTGATGCACCGCCCGCGCGCGCCAAGGAAAACGGTGATGCTGATGATGGAGACCAGTGGAATTCAGCCGACCGGCGATTGATCGGCGCACTGCCGACCGGATCCCCCCTTTACGATAATTTGCCATCCGCGTTCATCATGATATGTTTGCGATTTCCCCGGCCCGATGCCGGGGAAATCATCCCTTTCAGCCGCGCGCCGGTCGGCATGACGGCGCAACCGGCGAAGCACAGGAGGCAGCATGGAGAGTACCAATTTCCCCACCATCGCGGTCGATCATGTCACAAAGAGCTTCGGCGATGTGATGGCCGTTGATGATATCAGTTTCGAGGTTTATCCCGGCGAGATCTTCGCCTTTCTCGGCCCCAATGGCGCGGGGAAAAGCACCACGATCAAAATGCTCACAACGCTTCTCAGGCCCACCTCCGGCGCGCTGCGGCTGGCCGGAAAGGATGTGGTGCGGGAGCAGGCGGCGGCGCGGAAAGCGTTCGGCGTCGTCTTTCAGGACCCGAGTCTGGATGATGAGCTGACCGCGTACGAGAACATGGAACTCCATGCCGTTCTCTACGGCCTGCCGCGCGCGATGATGGCCGAGCGGATCGATATGCTGTTGAAGCTTGTGGAGCTGGACGCCCGCCGTGGCAGCTACGTGAAGACATTTTCCGGCGGGATGAAGCGCCGCCTGGAGATAGCGCGTGGGCTTCTGCACGAACCGCAGATCCTCTTCCTCGATGAGCCGACGCTCGGGCTGGACACGCAGACGCGCAACGTCCTCTGGGCCTACGTTCGCGAGCTGAGTCGCGACAGGAAGATGACCATCTTTTTCACGACGCATTATCTGGAGGAGGCGGAGGATATCGCCGACCGGATCGGCATCGTCGATCGCGGGAAGATGGTTGCGATGGGGAGAGTAGATGAGCTTCGGCAACAGACCGGAACCGATTCGCTGGAAGGGGCATATCTGGCACTGACCGGCAAGGGGATTCGTGACGAGGAGGTGAGCGCTGGTGATAACATGCGCGCGCATATGCGCGCCAGGAGGAGATCATGATGAGAGTGATTTATGTTCTGTGGCTTCGTCAGTTGAAGAAATACGGCCGATCGAAGTCGCGAGTGGTGGGGGCCGTGGGGCAGCCGCTCCTCTTTCTGCTAGCGCTTGGGTACGGCCTGGGATCGGTCTTCGCACGTGCCGGGAAGGGGGATTATATCCAGTTCCTGGTGCCGGGGGTGATCGTGCAGACCATCCTCTTTGCCTCGATCTTCTGGGGCGTCAACATCCTGTTTGACCGGATGCTCGGCTTTCTGAAGGAGTTGCTGGTTGCTCCGGTTCCCCGGGTGGTGATCCTTCTCGGGAGCGTTCTGGGAGGGGCCACAACGGCGTTCCTTCAGGGCGTTCTGGTGCTCCTTGTCTCCCTGGCAATCGGTTTCCGTCCCTACAGCCTGCCGCTTACGCTGGTCGCCTTTGCCATCATGGCGATGCTCGCGATCGGCATCACAAGCCTTGGCGCCGGCCTTGGCTCGATCATCGATAACATGCCCGGCTTTCAGGCCGTCAACAACTTCATCATCTTTCCGCTCTATTTTCTCTCAAGCTCCCTCTATCCGCTGGATAGCGCCCCTCCCGCCCTGAAGATCATCGCCATGTTCAACCCGCTCTCCTATGCCGTGGATGCGCTGCGGGGAACGCTTATCAACCAGAGCCACTACGGCCTGGCAACAGATTTCGCGGCGCTCGGGATAACGATGATCGCGTTGATCGCGTTCGGCACGATCTGCTTCAGGAGGATTCAGACCTGAGCGCGTGGGGCGCTGCCCCGCGCATACGGGGTTTCGCCCCGATGGGGTTTGGGTGGATGCTGCATTCCGCGAATAGCCGTAGGTTCGGCCACGGCATATCAGGCCGGTCGGTTCCGGCACGGACATCTAACATAGCAGCGGCAGCCATGTTCATCTGGATCATCATAGCTCTCTTCATTCTGGCATTCTTTTATCTCGGGCGCCGGTTTATCAGGACCACCAGCCTGGCGCCGCGGACGAAGCGGCTGCTCTGGATTGGGCTCTATGCGTGGGGGGCGATCATCATCGCCTGCGTGATATTGAGCAGGAGCCTGGAATCGTGGAGCAGCGCCCTCTCGTGGATAGGATATCCATCGCTCGGGCTTCTCTCATCGCTCTTCTTTCTGCTGCTGCTGCGGGATATCATCTGGGGAAGCTCGCGCGGAATTGCCTGGCTCCGTGCGCGGTTTTCGAAAGGGGAGCGCCAGGAATCGACGGTGGACAAGGTGCGACGGGCACATCTGCTACAGATTACCAATCTGGGGGTGATTGGCCTTGCGACCACGGTGACGGCGTACGGGGCGTTTGAGGCGCGGCGGCGGCCGGGGATTGTGCAGATCAGCGTGCCGATCGAGCGGCTGCCGAAGGAGTTCGCCGGGTTCCGCATCGTGCAGATCACCGATCTTCACGCCGGTCTGACGGTCGGCAGGGAGTGGATTGAGACGGTGGTGGAGGAGGTCCGCGCGCTGAAGCCCGATATGATCGCCTTCACCGGCGATATTGCCGATGGATCGGTCCCGCATCTGCGCGACGCGGTTGCGCCGCTGGCGGGGCTGAGCGCGCCATACGGCAAGTTTTTTATCACCGGCAACCATGAATATTATTCCGGCGTTGAGGCGTGGGTTGCGGAGGTGCGGCGGCTGGGATATGATGTCCTTCTCAACGAACACCGGATCATCCAGCGCGACGGCGCGTCGATCGTCCTTGGCGGCGTTACCGATTACACGGGGGGCAAATATCTCCCATCGCATACATCCGATCCGGTTGCCGCGTTCAGGGATGCTCCCGAGGGTCTGGTCAGAATATTTCTTGCCCACCAGCCGAAAACCTTGAAGTTGACCGACTCCGTGCAGTTCGATCTGATGCTCTCCGGCCATACGCACGGCGGGCAGTTCTTCCCGTGGAATCTTGCCACCACGCTCGATCAGCCCTATCTCTCCGGCCTCCATCGTCCCGACGGCAAATGGATCTATGTCAGCAAGGGAACCGGATACTGGGGGCCTCCGGTCCGCCTTGGCGCGCGTTCGGAGATCACCGTGGTTACGCTCACCGGCGGAAACGCCGCATGATCTCCCTCAATTCCGCGCGACGGTAAGAATATGCCGATCCCCGGTTTTTCTTCTTTTCCCTCCGCCTCTATGTTCGTTCGGTGAAGCTGTTCCCATTTTCCCGGAGCGGCCTTTGCTCCTCATCCCTTCCAACCGGAAATTCAGGGAGAGGAAATGAACTTCATCCATTCGGACGAACGTATGCAGCGCTCTTTTCTCCTTCTCCTGCTCGGGCTGGCCGTTGCCGCCTGTACCACCACCACCGATCCCGGCGGCACAACTACTCCGTCATCGACCACCGTTGCCATGAGGCAGCTTGCCGATCTGCCGGTGGCCGGCGGCGATGTCACGAGCGTTGCCATCGCGCCTGATAACAGCATTATCGCGGCGATCGACGGCAAGATCTACTCGATGAACGCATCGGGGGGAGCGATGAAGCTGATCAACGGCGACGCGGTTCACACGACGATCGGCCTGGCCCCCTCCGGCGAGCTTTACACGGTGACCGACAAGAACTTCCGCACATACGATCTTTCGGCGGGATCGCATCGCGATGTTCCGATTGATCCTGCCGGGCCGTTCGCGCAGAACAGATATATCACGGAGTCGGAGATCGTCGTTTCGCCATCGGGGGAGCCGTATGTGAAGCTGATCAACAACACGCCGCAGATGTATGTCTACCACAGCACCGACAAAGGCCAGACGTGGGTGGCGCTGAAGCTCCCCTCCGGATTCAGATACGGCGGCGGCCTTGCGTTCGCGCCGAACGGCGATATCCTCGTGACCGACGCCTACGGTCTTTTCCGTTCGAGCGATGGCGGCGTCACATGGACCACCTATCCCGCTCCCCGGCCGAACTACTCGGCAAATCTTTTTGTGACCGCCAACGGCGATATCTATCATTATGTCCGCGGCGGCGGCGGGCTGCTGGTTTCAAGGAACGGCGGGACATCGTTCACCGAGCTTGCCAAGTTCAACGCGGCCCCCTACTTCACGCGATTGCGGCAGGGGGGGGATGGCGCGCTCTATGCGCTGGCGAACCGTGATGCCTTCAGCTCCGATCTGGCGCTCCGCCCCACCAGCCTGCTCCGATCAACCGATGGCGGCGCCACATGGAAGCATGTGATGTACGCGCAGGGGCACGATTTCACGATACGGGGATCATCGATTGCAATCGGGCTGGCGGCGACCGACTATGGGGCCTCGAAAAAGCATGGCGGCATCATTGCCTCGCAGAACAACGGCGGCACCTGGACGCCGCTGGGAACCACGCCGGTTACGAACGTTACCGATGTGGGAATTGACAAGGATGGAAGCCTGATGATCCTTGCCGATAATGGTCTGTTCCGTCAGACCTCCACGGGCTGGCAGGCGCTGGGGACACAGCCGGGGATCTTCGCGCGGTTCGCGGCATCGCCGCAGGGGGGGCTGCTGCTGGCAAATTCGGGCTCCACGCTCCGCTCCAACGACAACGGCGTCACATGGATCGAATCGCTGATCACCAATTATCAGATCGGCACTGATCCCCCCTCTGTTTCATCGCTCGTCGGGCTGAAGAAGGGGAGCGGGGATTTTCTGGTCTCGATCACCTCGTACTCCGATGCGCGCGGCTCCACCAACGGCCAGATGTATCGCGTCGGGACCGATGGAACATCGACCAAGCTCGGCGGCGCCACGGCGACGCTTGTGGGGATCGTCCAGGATAACAGCGGAGTGTTGTATGGCGGGAGTAGCACGGTCGATCCGTTTACCTACACGTTCACCGGAAGGGGCTACAAATCGACCGATGCCGGGGCCACATGGGAGGAAGTGCCGAAGGCGAATGCGATCAGCGCGCTTGCGTTCAACAGCCAGAACAGATATCTCACCACCGCCGGCATGAGCGGCGGCTACGGGCTGGGAACGCCGGGGAGTGATCAGAAAACAACGCTGAAGCTCGATGGCTTTACATCGCTGGGAAATTATATCTCCCACGTGATGTTCGGTCCGGATGACCGGCTCTATATCGTGACGCTGGACAAAGGTCTCTTTATCTCCAACAGCGCGGTGCGATAAGAGATTATCATAACGTCACGTCGTCGCGTCGGGGGCGGTTTCAAACCGCCCCTCCCCCCGCACAACGTCATCCGCAGTTGGGGACGTTTGAAACGTCCCCCGACAACGCACAACATCATCCGCAGTTGGGGACGTTTGAAACGTCCCCCGACAACGCACAACGTCATCCGCAGTTGCGGACATGACAATGCGCGCACGATACTATCGCGGCACATCCAGCGCCGGATTGCGCGAGAAAAATCCGGCCGGAATCAGCCGGAAGCCGATGTGCGTCATCGTCATGATCGGCCACTCCTCCGGTCGCGGGATGTGCGTGAGCCCCATCGTGTACCAGAGCACCAGATCCTGCCGCTCGATCGATTCATTATCCGCAATCCAGCGCGGAAGCCCGTCGCCGCCGGAGTTCTGGCTGGGATAGGCTCCCGCCGCGTTCATCTCATCGGGATGATAGCGTGTTGCCCAGAAATGATTTCCCGCGAAGCCGGCCCGCTTCCGCACCGATGAACCCGGGTCCGCGAGCGGGATGGTGTTGGCGCCGGGAAGGAGGATATAGCCGGGGTGCTGACCCAGCGCGTTTGCCGTGGCGGGGTTGTAGATATTCCAGATTCGCGCCGCGTCAACATCAATCCGCTTTACCGCCTCCCGCTCCGAACGGAAAAACGTCTCCTCCATCGTAAACGAGCTGCCGGTCGGGTTCGGCTTTCCGCGTGGCAGCGGCTTTGAGTCGATCTGCTCCACGGAGTTGGCGACGCCGTCAACATCCATATCCAGACGGAAGCAGAAGAAATGCTGGTGATGCGGCGCCACGATATTCGGTGAAACAAGGTGGCCGGAATTTCCCGTCGCCGTGCGACCTGTTGCATCGCTCACCCCTTTTGGGAGCATGATGCCGGTCAGCCCCGCGTCCGCCTCCAGCGATCCATCCTGATGGAATATCCAGCTTATCGAATAATCGTAGTTGCCGATGCCGGCCACGAAGAAGATGACAAGATCGCGCGCGCGCCGCGATTCGTTCGCGTTGGAATAGGTGTCGAAATGCTTCCAGAGAATGCCGCCGTCCCGCTCGTAAATGCCGATGACGCGGGGAATCGTATACGCCATCCCGGAATCATCGGCGAAGACAGCATCGAGGAGCGTTGCATTTGCCGGCGCGTCGATATTCCGTTCGAGCGGGCTGGAAAGCCGCCCCACGCCATACTCGCCAACATCGAACGCGCTCCGCCATCGCCAGTTGGAATCGGGATCGGCGTAGGGAACCACCATCTCCGAAAGCGAGCCGCGAAAAAGAATCGATCGTTCCTTTCCATGATCCTCGTAGCCGACGGTGTGAAGGACAAGCCCTTCGCGCGGGTGCATCGAAAAACGGAAATGCCATCCCTGCCAGCGTATCTCGTTCCCCTGAAGCTGAAAGCTTGCTCCTTCGCTCTGCGTGATCACCAGCGGCTTCGGCGCGGTCCTCTGCTGGCCGATCGACGCGGTGTCCAGCTCCTGGCTTCGCGGCGGCAGCGGACGGATCGGCGCGTCGTGGAACTCGATCACGCTCCGCGTATTCATATCGACAATCGCGCTTACCCCTTCAATCGGCCTGCCGTAGAAATTGAACGCATTGCCTTTATAATAGGTGAGCGCGCGAAGCAGCCGGCCGTGATATTCCCTCGGCACATCCCCCGCCGCCCACGTATCGATCTGCGTGCTGTCGGGATCGATATTCCGCCGCCGCATCGCCTCGCGCCAGCGCGGATCGGCCTTGACGATTGCCGGCACCGTGTTGTACTCCACAACGAACACCTGCGGCTGAACGCCGGGAATCTCCTTCCACGAAACCATCGTTCCGGCGCGCAGATCCACGATCCCCTCGTACGTCCGGTTGTTCGGCCGGTCCATCACAATCGCGAACGCGCGGCGTTCGAACGGCATGCCGGCGCGGAACGCCAGCACGGATTCCTTCGGCGGCTCGTGAAGGACGATTGTGGAGAAGAGCGCGTCGGCGGGAAAACCGGGGGAGGCGCGGATGATGCGTGTGGTTGATGTGATCTCATCGGCGCTCAGCGGATCGAGCGGATGAACCGGCTGCGCGATGGCGCGGGACGCGGCAAACACTATCAGCAGAACAAACGGCGCGATAACGCGCGATGCGATAAAGCGAGCAATCATGATCGGGAGAATAAGCGGATATGAGATTCTTCGGAACAGGGGGGGCGCAATATACATGGCGCGCTGTTGAATTACTTCGGATGCTCAGACTGTTCAAGGGCGATCAGCCGCAAGGCGGCCGAACCTGAGCGAATGAGGCGTCCTTCCGGACGTCGCAGTGAGCGAATGGTGAAGGCCAACGCAGCGGATGACGTTCTTCAACAGTCGGCTAAGGATAGCGCGCAACAACAGGCCCATCCCCCGGCAGCGGAATATATTCCGTCTCCCCCGGAACCGCGCCAAACCGTCCCCCCTTCCAGTCCGCTTTGGCCTGCTCGATCCGCTCGCGCGAGCTTGAGACGAAGTTCCACCAGATATGCCGCGGGCCGTCCATCGCCGCGCCTCCCAGAAGCATCAGCCGCGCGGAAGTCACGGCGCGCAGCGCGATCATCTCTCCCGGCTTCAGCACCAGAAGCTTTCCCTCATCGAACGTCCCGCTCTGGCGCTCCACCGAAATAATTCCCTCGACGATATAGACCGCGCGTTCCTCATGATCGGCGGCGATCGGGAGAACGGCGCCCGCCTCCAGCAGCGCATCGGCGTAGAATAGATCGGAATGGGTGTGGACCGGCGAACTGGCGCCGAAAAGAGATCCGGCGATAAGCCGCACCCGTTTCCCCTCCCCTTCGATCAACGGAAGCGCGCCGGATTCATAATGGGCAAATCCCGGATCGGATTCCTCGGCGTTCGCCGGCAGCGCAACCCACGATTGAATTCCAAATATCCGCGCGCCTCCGCTCCGCATCTCCGGCGGCGTCCGTTCGGAATGCGCTATGCCGCTCCCCGCCGTCATCCAGTTGACATCCCCCGGCAGAATTCGCTGGCTGATGCCAAGGCTGTCGCGATGCACCGCCTCGCCATCGAAAAGGTATGTGACGGTGGCAAGCCCGATATGCGGATGCGGCGCCACATCCAGCCCGATGCCGGGGCGGAGAATCTCCGGGCCCATCTGATCGAGAAAGATAAACGGCCCCACCATCCGCCGTCGCGAAGATGGAAGCGCGCGCCGCACCGTAAAGCCATCGGCGATCTCGCTGGTGCGCGGAAGAATTACGGTCTCCACCGGCCCGTTCGGCTCGGGATTATTCTCGGCTGGTTTATCCGGCATCTGCAATCCTGCTGGTTTGTATTGTTCACATGGAATGTATGGGAAACGAGAGAATTTGCATCGGCCGGTGTTTCTTCTTCCGGGGATTGCAAGGGAAAGATCATTGCCGACGCCGCGACGGTGATGTAGATTGATCCGATGTTGTTCACCCCGCGGGCAACGCCGATACATTTCCAATCATGAGGCATGAATGCGCGCGGTCGTTCTCTCCGTTCTTTTGTTCTGTTGCGTTCTTTCTGATGCTTCGGCGCAGAGCCTTTCGGTCTTCGATCTCGATACCTCCGCATTTCCGCTGGTGAAGGCGAAGTTCTTCGCGTTCGATCGTGATGGCGATCAGGCCGCGCCGTCGCCATCGGAGATTTCAGTTGCCGAGGATGGAGCGTCGCGCGCGGTGATCTCCGCCACATGCCTGCCGGTCAATCCTCCACGAGCGCTTTCAACGGTCTTTGCGGTGAGCGCATGGGGATCGGAGGATTATGTTCGCGATGGAAACGGGAGCCATGATCTGGCCGCATCCGCCATCAAGGCGTGGGTAAGAGTGCTTCCTCCCGGTCAGAACGAGTGCGCGATTTCAATTTTCGGCTACGGAAATTTCCTGAAGCAGGATTTTACGGCCGACCACGGCAAACTTCTCGATGCCGCCACCGATGTCCGTTCGCCGAGCGAAAGTTTCTACGATTACGGCTTTCTGATTCCACCGGCCGGTGGATTACTGATCTCGAAAAGTGGCAGATATCAGCGTGTTCTTGTGCTGATCACCGATAATGATTCAAAAGGCGGCGTAAGCGTGCACAATATCGTCGCGGAGGCAAAGCGGCAGGGGTGCATTGTCTATGCGATTACGCTCGGGATTTCGTGCCCGCAATCGCTCAGGGATATCACCGCGCAGACCGGCGGCAAATGGTTCGAGCGGATCACAACGGCGAAACAGGCGGAGGATGCGGCCATGATGATTCTCCGGCACGTGCAGGGGCGGAGCGCGGGGGAGATCACCTGGAGAAGCGGCGCGTTCTGCGTTCCCCGCCAGCGCGCCGTCTCGGTGGTATGGAACGGCGCCCGCTCGCAGGCAAGCTATCCGAGCGCCGGAGCGGAGCTGGAATTTTCTCCCTCGACGCTGTTCCTTGCATCGAAGCCGGTTGGAAGACGATTTGACGCGATGATCACAATCACATCGCCGAACGATGCCGCCATCATCAACGATATCACCAGCAGCGATCCCGCGTTCGATATCAACCCGAAAAGTTTTTCGCTCCCCTCCGGCGGCAGCCGCGCGGTAACGCTCAGCTATACCCCGCCGGACAGTGGCTATCACTGGGCGAAGTTCGATTTCCGCACCGACGCCTGCACCCAATCATACTACGCAAGCGGCGGATTCCCCGGCGTGGTGCCATATCTCCCCACGCTGAACATTACGTGGCCAAGCGGCGGAGAAATTCTCCCGGCCGGCGCCGATACCGCGATCACCTGGAGCGGCATCCCGCCAACCGATACCGTAACGCTGGAACTCAGCAGCGACAGCGGAACAACGTGGAGCCTTATCTCCGATGCAGCCTCCGGCGGAAGATTTCCGTGGCATGTGCCGAATACTCCGAGCGCGGAATGTCTGGTGCGGGCAACGCATCTTGAATTGTTATCCGGCTCCAACTGGGCCAGGCAGTCCTATACTCACGATGGAAATGCCTGGGTTGGTGGGATCACCGTGGATGCGGCCGGAGATATTTATATGGCCGGTGCAATTTCCGGCACTGTGGATATCGATGGTCTTACCATGGCGGGCCCGAAAACTCCCGAGGTGGTTCTTGTCGCCAAGTATTATAGCAATGGGCGTATTGCCTGGATTCGACGGAGCGGGGGGGAGGGAGGACGCGGCCTCTTTGCAAGCGCGATCGCCGTTGACGATTCCGGAAATGTTTTCGTCACGGGGGATTTCGGGGATACCGCGAATTTTGATGGAAATCTGCTTATATCGAGAGGTAACACAAATATCTTCCTGGCAAAATATTATCCGGATGGTACGCTTGCCTGGGCACGCCGCGCCGGAGGCCAGTATGATGATAATTCCGCGGCCATCACCACCGATCGGCAGGGGAATATTTATATCACCGGATATTGCCAGGCTGACGCGGACTTCGGCGGAATCATTCCGCCCGCCAACGACGGAGGCTCCACTGATATCTTCATCGCCAAATATCATTCCGATGGAACAGTCGAGTGGGCACGCCGCGCCGGAGGAACCGCCGGTGATCAAGGTCAGGGGATCGCGGTGGATAATGATGGTAATATTTTTCTGTCAGGTCAGTTCAGCCGTACTGGAAATTTCGATGGGATCACGCTGAGGGTTGCCGGCACCGGGAACGAGTACGGCGATTACATGAACTACGATTGCTTTATCGCCAAATATCGTCACGATGGAAGTGTGGCGTGGGTGCAACGCGCCGGTGGAGCTCATCATGATTTTAATTACGGGCTGGCGCTCGATTCCTCCGGCGGCGTGTATATCTCCGGAGAATTCACGCAGTGGGCAAATTTCGGCACGATCAGGCTGGAGGCCAACGGAGATTCCGCTACCAGACAATTTGTGGCCCGCTATGATCAGGATGGGCACGTTCTCTGGGCACGTACCATTCCGGGGCAGGATGCCATCTGGCAACAGGGAGGAATTGCCGCGAATCGATCGGGTGTCTATTTGACCGGTTCGTTTTCGGGAACGCTCGTTTTCGGCGGAGATACTCTGTCAACCCCATGGGATAATGATGTCTATGTGACGAAATATCGCCCCGATGGAAGCATAGAATGGGGACGACAGGCGGGAGGAGAACGCGCCGATTATGGATCGGGGATCGCCGTGAACAGAGCCGGGTCGCTTTACATCAGCGGTGGGCTCGAAAGCAAATCCGCCACATTCGGAAATGATACGCTCTCCGCCATCGGCCAGGCCGATTTTTTTCTCTGGAAGCTTGCTTTCTCCGCTGATACGGTCCAGCACGATACCTCCGCGCTCTTCTCAATCGCCCGGCCAACGCCGCGGAGCATTGATGTGGAGATGGGGGAGGCGCTTGTCGGCGATGTGAAGGATTCAATCGTCACGGCGTTTATCAGCAATCCCGGCGCGATTCCATTTACCGTTGTCGATCTTGAGATCACCGGCGCGGATTCCACGGCGTTTTCTCTTGTCTCGCTTGCGCTGCCGTTCGTGATTTCGCCCGGCGATTCATCGTCGGTGGAATTTGCGTTCCATCCGTCGGTGCGTGGCTTGGCGACGGCAAGTATTCAGATTATCACGCAGAGCGATACGCTGGTGCAATCGATCCGGGGGGAGGGAGTGGAGCCGGCGCTGGCGATCAGGGGAAGGCTGGTTGATTTCGGCGGGCTTGATATCGGATCGGACAGGGATACAACGCTTGCGCTGGTGATCAGCAACATCGGCGCGGCGATGGTTGAGTTTTCAGAGGCATCGCAGCTTGGTCCCGATACAACGCAGTTTGCGCTGGTCTCCGGCGGTGGCGCGTTTTCGCTGGCGCCCGGAGAATCGCGCACGGTGGGGGTTCGCTTTGCGCCACACTCGATCGGTCGCGCATCGGGGAGCCTCGGGTTTCATTATCGCGGGCTTGGCTCGCCGGCCGTGCTGCAACTCTTTGGTCAGGGGATCGGCGGCCGCGTTTCGATAGCCGATGATTCCGCGTTTGCCGGTCAGCGACGGGATATCGCGCTCCGCATGGAGCATATCAACGATGCCTATCTCCACTCGGCAACTATCTCCGGCTTCCGCGCCCGCATCCGCTACGATCACACCGCGCTGATGCCGGCATCGGGAAATATCTCGGCGGGAAAACATTACGACACGATGGCGGTAACCGGACGGCTTACAGCCGATGGCATGCTGGCGCATTTTCCGTTCACGGTGATGCCGGGGAACGATGCCTTAAGCACAATCGACATCGTCGGCTTTGAATGGCTGAATGGGCGTGGCGCGCCGGTGGCGTACGATGTGGAGACCGCCGGAGGAATCTTCCATAGAATGGGCGTGGAAAGCCTCTTCAATCCCGCCGACGGCGTTGAGTTGCACGTTTTTCCGAACCCGGTGAACAACGGCGCGGAGATCGCGATCGACCTGATAGAAACCGGCCACACGCGTGTGACGGTGATCAATGTGCTGGGCCAGGACGTTGCGACGCTGTTCGATGGCGATCTGGTGCCGGGAGGAACAATCATTCCATTTCCCACCGGCGGACTGGCGCCGGGATCGTATTACGTAATGCTCAGCACACCGACGATCCGTCGCGTGGAGCGCGTGGAGATTCTGAAATAACCATATTGTCGCTCCGCGTATAACGTGCCGAACCGAAAAGGCCCCGCGTTGCAGTCGGGCCTTTTTCGTTGGCGCAATCTCAATATCAGACTCCGGCATCGGGCAATAACAATGAAACTATACGGTCGCGTTCTCGGCATCTCTCTCGGAATTCTCTTCTGTCTGCCATCGCTGCGGGCGGAGGGGATTTCGGGGCGGCGATATACAATATTCTCCCGCGATATCCCGATATCCCGGCTGACGGATACCGGCAGAATTTCGTCGGCACGGGCGAAGCAGATGATCGCGGAGCGGGCGGCGGCGGTAATCAGCGCGCTTAAATCGGGAAATACATCGAGGCTGGCGTCATTTGTCAGCCCGACCCAGGGGCTCCGTTTTTCTCCGTACGTCAGCATGGATTCCACGCGCGATCTGGTGTTTCAGAAAAGCCAGCTCGCGAAATTATCAGCCGGAGCAAGGCGCTATTCGTGGGGAACGTTCGATGGGCCGGAGGAATCGCCACGGCTGACGTTCCGGCAATATTATCGTCGTTTTATCTACGACCACGATTATTCCCGTGCAAAGCGGAGAGGCTACAACGATGAATTTCTGGGGCACAGCACAATTCCCAATAATATCCCGGAGTTTTATCCCAACGGCATCGCGGTGGAATATAATTTCCCCGGCTTCAACCCGAAATTCGACGGGATGGACTGGAAAAGCCTCTGGCTGGTGTTCGAACAGGAGGGGGGAACGTGGTATCTGGTCGCGATCGCGCATGATGAGTGGTCATCCTGATTGAAGTCGATATGAAAATCGGGGAGTTCTTTTCAAGCCTGTGCATACTGACTTCGATAGTTCGCGAAATTGAAAATAAGTCAGCAACCGATTAAAACGATTTCCCCATGCTCAACTGAAGCGGAAAGCCAAACCGGAAGTCATACGTCAGGCCAAATCGAAAAAAATCGTGATCGCTCTGATATCTCAATCCAAAGGAGATCGCGGGGGTGGGATTTAATCGCGTTACCACCGAATCATTCCTCGGCAGGGAATAGGAAAGTCCGGCACCAATCTCCATTCCCGGCTCTTTTCCATTATTGAAATAGTTCAGCATAAAAAGCCCCCCGAAGCTCCCATGAATCCCATTGCTGAACATATATCCCAGCCCCGTGCCAATCCGCGCGCTGAAATGATCGCTGAAGCGACGATCATAATTGATCGATGCCTCTCCCATGAGCAGCCCGGTCGCAACCTCCCCATACACCGCATTCCATCCCATCTCCGGCTTGGGCTGCTCTGTCTGGCCCGATGCCACTACCGTGATGATAATCCAGATAAAGAGCAAAAGTGGAACGCGCAAACGGTTCATATTCTGATAGTTCGGTGAAAATAGTATCTCGCGGCGCGGGGGTGAACACCGCCATTTTTATTGCTGATATGTCTCACGAGCGCCATCATCAGTAAAATTTCGTCCCCAGGCTCAACTGAAGCGGAAAACCATATCGGAAGTCATACGTCAGGCCCAACCGAAGGAAAGGGTTGTTGTCGTTCCCTTTTACTCTAAAACCGAAGGAAATCGCGGGGGTGGGATTTAACGCGGATACCACCGTGTCGCGCTTCGGCAGGGCATAGGAAATCCCGGCTCCAAACTCCAGATGGATACCGTTCGACATATGGTTTGTCGTGGGGAGATAATTCAGCATAAACAGCCCGCCGCCGCTCCCGTGAAATCCGTTGCTGTACATATACCCCATCCCCGCGCCCACCCTGATGCTGAAATTGTCGCCGAGATAGCGCTCATAGTTGACGGAACCATGCCCCATGATCAGCCCGGAAGCGATCTCCCCATAGATTACATTGCGCGCCGCGTCAGGCGTTGGCGCTGTTGTCTGGCCTGATCCCTGGACCGTGACGATGATCCAGATGAATAATAGTATCGCAATGCGCAAATGGTTCATACTCTGATAGTTCGGTGAATATATATGGTTGCCTAAAACATCGTCCCGATACTCAACTGAAGCGGAAAACCGAACCGGAAACCATAGGTCGCGCCGAACCGGGAAAAAGTTCCGTCATCAGCATCCTGAAATCTTGCGCCAAAGGAAAAGGATGGAGTCGGGTTTATCGGCGTGATCACCGCGTCGTTGTTCGGGAGGGAATAGGAAAGTCCGGCCCCAATCTCCAGCCTTGGGCCCTTCCCCAGGGTAAAATAGTTCAGCATAAGCAGCCCGCCACCGCTCCCGTGGAATCCATTGCTGAACATATATCCAAGCCCCGCACCGACCCGAACGCCGAAATGGTCGCCGATGCAGCGCTCGTAGTTGATCGAGCCTTGCGTCAGGATCAGGCCACCGGCAAGCTCGCCGTAGATGATATTTCGCGGTGGTTCCTGCGCGGGCGGTTTTGTCTGCCCCGATGCCGTCGCCGTGAGAATACTCCAGATGAATAATGCGGGTACGATGCGCGAATAATTCATAGACTGATAGTTCGGTGAATATCCATTACTCTTTCAGGATTCCGTCGGATGCCGGCACGTTGCTGATGACATGAGAACATCATCACCCATCGGGCAATGTCGATGAAAAAAACAATCTAACATTCAAGCGCTTTTTCCAAAATATCAAACGCTCGCTATTCCCACCGGCCGTTGAAACTACGGCAATCGGCTTGCGGCTTGCCTGATTGTCCCCACAAAGCAAGGATGGAAAGGATGCGACTACGCGGTTTCCCCGATCGTGCCATCGGAGGGGATGGCGCGAATTGCGTGAGCCGGGGATGCGCGGGGTTCGGTGATCCGATCTCCATTTCCCGTGGCGCTCACTCCGCGATATGATTTTATCAGGATTCGGCGTTAATTACCACCATCTGCAAACTGTGTTATCTACGCTCATCCGTAAACTGATGGAGGCATCATGAACGACTCCGACCAGCATCAACCGGAATCCGATCATAACGAGGAGAAGGATCGGACGCTTACCACGCGGCAGGGGCATCCGGTCGCCAACAACCAGTCGCAGCGGACGGTCGGCAGTCGCGGGCCGGCGACGCTGGAGAACTATCATTTCCTGGAGAAGATCAGCCATTTCGACCGCGAGCGGATTCCCGAGCGGGTTGTGCATGCGCGCGGCTTTGTCTGTTATGGGGAGTTCGAGGCAACCGGGACGATTGGCGACGAGCCGGCATCGCGGTATACGCGGGCGAAGCTCTTTCAGGAGGCGGGAAAGAAGACGCCGCTTGCGGTTCGCTTCTCGACGGTGATCGGAGGTCGCGATTCCTCGGAAACGGCGCGCGATCCGCGCGGCTTCGCCGTGAAGTTCTACACCGAGGATGGGAACTGGGATCTTGTCGGCAACAATCTCCCCGTCTTTTTTATCCGCGACGCCATCAAGTTTCCTGACGTCATCCATTCGCTGAAGCCCGATCCCATCACATTCCGTCAGGAGCCGAACCGCATTTTCGATTTCATGGGCCAGACGCCGGAATCGATGCATATGCTCACCTATCTCTTCGGCCCGCGCGGGATTCCGGCAAGCTACCGGCATATGGAGGGGTTTGGCGTGAACACCTACAAAATGGTGAACATCGGCGGCGATACCGCCCTTGTGAAATATCATTTTCATCCGCGCTGCGGCACCGCCAGCCTGACCGCCGCCGAAGCGGCGAAGGTGCAGGGGGAGGAGCTTGGCTCGGCGTCGAGGGATCTCTTCAGGGCCATCGAGCGTGGCGAGCATCCGCAATGGGACATGTATGTGCAGATCATGGAGGATCATGATCATCCGGAACTGGAATGGGATCCGCTGGACGACACGAAGATCTGGCCGGAGAATCAGTTTCCGCTGCGGCACGTCGGCGTGATGACGCTGAACCGCAACGTGGAGGATTTTCATAACGAGAGCGAGCAGATCGCGATGGGGACCGGGGTGCTGGTGGGCGGACTCGATTTCTCCGATGATAAAATGCTCGTCGGGCGGACGTTCTCCTACTCCGATACGCAACGCTATCGCGTGGGGACGAACTATCTTCAGCTTCCGGTGAACCAGCCGAAGAACGCGCATGTCGCCACCAATCAGCGGGGGGGGGAGATGTCGCACGGAGTTGATCTGGCGCCGGGGCAGAACCCGCACGTCAACTACGAGCCGTCGGGGCACAACGGTCTTTCCACCGCCACGCCGGGGCCGAATAACCCGCCGGAAATCCGCGGACACCTGACGCAGAGCGTAATCGAGCGGCGCAACGATTACGTACAGGCGCGCGGCCATTACAACACGATGGTCGATTGGGAGCGCGATGATCTGGTGAAAAATCTTGGCGATCTTCTCAACCAGTGCGAGCGTGACGTGCAGGAGCGGATGGTCTGGCATCTTTTTCTCGTACACGATGATTACGGCACTCGCGTGGGGCAGGCGCTGAACCTGGCCGCCGATGATGTGCGCCATCTGGAACCGCTCGCCGGCCAGATCCTGACCGATGAGGAGAAGCAGCGGCTTGCAAATCTGGGACACAACGGCGACGCCATCGATGCCGCGCCGTGGGGAATCTGGACCGGATCGGTAAAGGATTATCAGGCGAGCGCGGAGGAAGTTCTTGGGGGGATGATGATTC
>JBDSJW010000414.1:0-6067 GCA_039917235.1 Kapaibacterium sp. (SeqCode)
GGCGTAAAGACCTGCGGACGGATCTGATGGAACGCCATCTTCAGGAAAAAGACCAGCAACGTCCCCCCCGCCAGAAGAATGCCGAGCGTCATCATATCGATATACTTCCTCCCCCGCGCCAACACGATGCCGAACAGCACGGCGCTCAGCAGCACCCCCACCACCGACCCGATCCATGTAAACGTAAGCGCCACGCTGGTAAGCCCGGGGGAGGCAAACGAATGAACCCAGAGAAGGATGTTCTGGTTCATCGCCACAAACTCCTTCTCCAGCACCTCCTCCGCAAGCCACGCGAAGAAGAAAAGCGCGGCCATCGCAATTAGAAGCGATATCCCATAGTACGAGCCGATACGCTGAAGCAGCCGTTTTCTCCCCGAGGGGGGCATATGCTGAATCTGGTCGATCGCCGCGCGCTGTTGCTGATCCGATAGAGTTTCCATACCGGCAACAATACGCAACTACCGTGCAAATTTTATCTCCCATCACGCGCCGGATTTCAAGGCCGGAATCAGCCGGTGAACATCCGGCTCGATTCTTGAGCAACCCACTTTCCGAACAGTTTTTCAACAGACGATCCGAATGAAATCAACTATCAGCGTCATCATCAACAAGGGCTCCGGCACGGAGCAGGGGCACGATCCGGTGGATGATCTTGCCGGCAGGCTGGAAGCCGCCGGATTGAAGGCGACCATCGAGATGGCCGGGAGCGGCGAGGAGATTACCAGCCTGGCAAAGCGCGCGCTTGCGGATGGGTGCACAATGATCGTGGCCGGGGGGGGCGATGGAACCATCAACGCGGTTGCCTCGCTGGTGGTGGGAACCGGGACGGTGCTGGGGGTGCTTCCATTCGGCACGCTGAATCATTTCGCGAAGGATCTGGGCATCCCCCCCGATCTTGATCAGGCCGTCGATATTCTGGCAAACGGAACTGCGCGGCTGGTCGATGTTGGAGAGGTCAACGGCCGCATCTTCCTCAACAACTCCAGCATCGGGCTTTATCCCAACATCGTCAAGCATCGGGAGATGCAGCAGGAGAGGCTGGGGAGAAGCAAGTGGGTGGCGCTGGCGTGGGCCACCATGACGATGCTGGGGCGCTACCCGCGCTTCAATGTCAGAATCACGGCCGATGGAGAGAAGATGGAGCGGGAAACTCCGCTGGTCTTTATCGGCAACAACCTGTACGATATCGACGGGTTCGATATCGGAACGCGGTCGGAGCTGGATTCCGGCGTGCTCTCCCTCTTTGTCCCGCACGATGCCGGACGCGCCACCCTCTTCTGGCTGGCATTGCGGGGGCTGATGGGAACGCTCCGTCAGGCCGATCGGTTCGATGCCACGACCGTCTCCGAGGCGCGCATTGAAACAGGTCGCGGAATATTGAATGTGGCTGTGGATGGCGAGGTGATCTCGATGAACACGCCTCTCAACTATACCATCAGGCCAAAGGCTCTCACCGTGATGGCGCCGGCCGATGGCAGTCATCGCCATGCCGGGGCCGCCGAGAAGGTCGCCGTTCCCGGATAACCATCGAATATGGAGAAGAGGATTTATGCGGACGCTTGTTCATCTTTCAGATATTCATTTCGGCCGGGTCGATTACGCCACGGTGAAGCCGCTGATTGCGAAGGTCGGTGAGATTGCGCCTGATGTAGTGGTGGTCTCCGGCGACCTGACCCAGCGTGCCCGCCGGGGCCAGTTCAAGGAGGCGCGGGCATTTCTGGACGCCCTGCCGAAACCGCGGATCGTGGTGCCGGGAAATCACGATGTCCCGTTCTACAATTTCGTGGCGAGGTTTCTGACACCGCTCAACAACTACAGACGCTATATCAGCCGCGACACCGAGCCGTTCTACAGCGACGAGGAGATCGCCATCGTCGGGATAAACACCGCGCGATCGCTGACGTTCAAGAACGGGCGGATCAACAGCGATCAGGTGAAGCGGATCGGCGAGAAGCTCTGCCCGCTGGATGATCATATCACCAAAATCCTTGTGACCCATCATCCGTTCGACCTCCCCAGGGAGTTTGGCGATGCCGAGCTGGTGGGAGGGGCGCAGATGGCGATGAAGACGCTGGCCCGGTGCGGGGCGGATATTCTGATGGCGGGGCATTATCATATCAGCCACACGGGGGATACAACCACGCGCTACCCCATACCCGGGTTCTCCGCGCTTGTGGTGCAGGCCGGAACCGCAACCTCGGTCCGGGGCCGCGGCGAGCCGAACTCCTTCAACGTGCTCAGGATCGAACATCCGCTTATTATCGTGGACAGGTTATCGTGGGCCGTGGAGTCGGGGGTATTTGAGCTGGCGCGGAGCGAGCGCTTCCACTATAAGAGCGAGGGATGGGTGCGCGAGGATCTGACTCCCACCGAGGCGAAGGCAGTGGTGAGCGAGGCGGCCGCAACGCATGACGTGGTGCCGGCGGAAAACGCGGTCAGATCAACCGCTCAATAGCATCGTGCAGCCGCAGATAGCTGACCGGCTTGGTAAGATGTTCGGAGAATCCCGATTCCATATTCCGGCGGATGTCCGCGTCGGTGCCGTAGCCGCTGATGGCAATCCCCTTCAGCGGATGCCGGTTGCGGAGAAGGCGCATAAGGTCGGAGCCCGAGCCATCGGGGAGGCCGATATCGCTGATCAGCAGATCGGGGGGATTTCCCCGCGCCACATCGAGCGCCGTGGCGACGCTGTTCGCCGTGAAGACGGTGAAGCCATCCCGCTCCAGAAGGCTCTGAAGCACCAGCCTGGTATCCTCATGATCCTCCACCACCAGCACGCGTAGATTCTCCAGGGCGGGCGTTGTTTCCGGGACATCCTCCGCGGTCGCTTCGGCCAAATCGGAGGTCGTAAGCACAATCTCCAGCCCGCTCTCGCCATTATTAGTGTGCCTGGCGGGGCCGAACGTGCCACCATGCGCCTCAATCAGCGCGCGCCCCACCGCAAGGCTCAGCCCAAGCCCGCCATATCGCTGCGACATTGCATCCCCCTCGGTGAGGGCATCCAGGATGTGGGGAATCAGTCCGGGATGGACCCGCTCCCCGCTGATGATGATGTTCAGCGTAACAGTTCCCGGCGCGTTATTCACGGAACGGATGATCATCCGTCCCGCACCACCAACCAGCCTGATAAGGCTTTTGACGATCGCCCGAAACGCCTGCTGAATCCTGATGGGATCGGCATTGATGTAGTGATGCGCGGCGGCCAGTTCCCCGGACAACTCGACCCGGTGCGCGGTGACATCGGCACGGCAGAAATTCTGCACGCGCGTAACCAGACTGTGAAGGTTCACCCTCCGGCGATCGAGCTGGAGCTTTCCCTTGTCAAGCCGCGTCAGATCGACAAGGTCATCGATCAGCAGCACCTCGGTTTCCACATTCCGCCGTATCGTCTCGGCGTAATGGCGGAGATGTTCCGGGAGGCCATCGTCGGATTCCAGGATATGGGCCAGCGTAAGGACCGGCGTAAGCGGGATGCGAAGCTCATGGCTGAGGAGCTCAAGGAACTGATCCTTGGCACGATTTGCCGATTCCGCGGCGCGCTTCGCCTCCTTCAGCTCCCGCTGGTTCGCCTTCTGCTCGGTGATATCGCGCATGGTGATCGCCGCCAGCATGATCTCGCCGGACTTGTTCCGAACCGGCGCGCCACTGAAGCTCCCGATCCATGATTTTCCCGTGTCCAGCCTTCTGACATTCACCTCGACGTTCATAAAGCTCTCGCCACGCGATATCCGCTGCACCGGCCACTCCTCCACCGGCACAACCTCGCTGTCGAGATAGTGTGCCTGAAAGATCTCCAGATAATTATCGAAGTGGCGGCTACAGTCACCAACATCATCAAAGCCAAGCATCTCGAACGCTGCGGGGTTCATCGCCAGCACATTTCCCTTCAGATCGGTGACGATAATCCCCTCGGTAATGCTCTTGACGACGGCTTCAAGCTGAAGAAGCGTAACCTCCGAGGTAGCCACCGCCCCCTCCAGCTCCTCGGTTCTCCGTTGTAGTTCGGTGGTAAGCCGTGCCCGTTCAAGCGCCATCGCTATCTGCCCGCAGACTATCTGCATCAGCTCAATCTCATCCTCATCGAAGCCGGCGCTGGCACGCGATCCCATGCCGAGCGTTCCCAGAAGACGCCCCTCCGCCAGCAGCGGGTAACAGGCATATCCCCGCACGCCGACCGATCGAAGCAGATCCAGCCGCGGATCATCATTTGCCTGCACATCAGGGATGATCATCCGCTTGGTATCTCTGGCAACGGTCCCGCATACCCCCTCCCCAAGCCGCATGGTCGCCACACGGCCGGTGATCTCCTGCGGAAGCCCGCGCGAGCTTCGCAGCCGGAGCCCCTCCGGGCCGCCGATCATATGATTGATGTGGAAATCGAGGTTTAATTCCACACACAGCCGCTCGATCACCCCATCAAGGACATCAAGTGGCCGTGGGCTCAACAGAAGTTCCGTTGCTACTTCCGACAGCAACATTAACCGCGCACTACCTTCTCGCATAATTACAACCGAATCGAACAGACTTCACTGGCCGACATGTCGAGCCAATTAGGGGGTTAGAAATATCTTGATCGGCTGGATACGACGCATGACGGGGCCATCCGTCATGCGGTGTTGAAAGGGAACGGGCAGTATGATGGAAATCGGAGGAGGGATTCCGAATGCCGGCTATAAATCTACGACATCGAATCGATTTCGGTTTGATGTGCCGGAGAAATTAATCGGCATGATGAAACTCGACACAGTCGCAATCGAGTGATCGGCGGAGAAGGATGGACCGTATGCAGGGAGCAGTTACCCGTCGGGGGACGTTTCAAACGTCCCCGATAGTCCCTTCCGGGAGGGTCGAATGGCATCTCCGCCGTGCATCAACGGCGCGGCCGGCAAATCATCCTGCCCGGGATGATTGCGCGCGTGCAATGCAGTCAGTTTTTATTTGTCGACCGATCGTCGATTGAAGATGGCAAAAGAGCTGCCCGTGGGCTGTAAGGGAGTACAGCCGCCCAGGTCAGCGAATCGATTCAGGAAGTTCGTGCTCCACCTCATTAACGAATGTCCCCGCCGGCACTCCAAGCGAACGAGACAGTTTCAGGATAGTACCGAGACCTGGCTCACGGAGCCCACGCTCGATCTCTGATATGTATACTCGGCTCATCCCCGTTGCCCACGATAACTGCTCCTGCGTTAACCTCCTCTCACGCCTGTAGTGCTTTACCAACTTCCCAAAGGCTATATCGGGAGAGCGGTCTCGTGGTCGCTTCGGGGACTCATTGTTATGTCCCATAAATCCAATGTATTGGGTCAACTTTACAACCCGTGTACTGCATGCAATACATCACCCCGTTTATTTAATATTCACCAGTCATTTTGTCCATTATCGATAACTATGGTAGTAATAAAGTGGCTATCATGCATTGTGGGGCTCCCGGTACATCCATGAAAATCGATCTTATTCACGATCAATCGTTTGCGGGTTCATATCAGATCATTGCCTATCGCCAGGATCTTCCGCAATGTGACGATACGGTGGAATTATTCACGCATAAGGTTCATTAATAAGCACCATATGGCGGGCGAACTACATTCGTATGCGGTTGATCGAACGCCATAGTTGCCATAATTTAGACATTGTCAAACTTTTTAATGCCAGACCTTACGTACTCCAGGGACCGTATCGCCCAATACGGCATTAACACAACGAGCAAAAAAACGTGAAATGTTTTCGATGATGGAGATTGTCAGTGGAGGAGATATTCGCATGAACATCCCGGAATATTATCCATGTATTCAAATTTATGAAGTCGACAACATGAATCAGGGGAGATCATCAAATGGAGTAAATCCTCACGAAGGATGGTGAAAAATACAACGATAGGGATCAATAAACGGGGAGGCAGAGCATCTTCGTATCGCGAAATAGAAGAAACGATGAATATTTTACCCGGTTATGCAGTGGTGGAGTTGCTGGAATTGTGAAAATAAAGGCCAATGCAATGCGCGAAGATCATCGAATTTCGATGAAACGATTGTCGATATCGATATCATCAGCAATTTCTCCGTCGGAG
>JBDSJW010000415.1:0-6887 GCA_039917235.1 Kapaibacterium sp. (SeqCode)
GTCACCGTCGGGGGACGTTTCAAACGTCCCCGTACAGAAGCGCACTCCGTTAACAAGGAAAGCTCCCCGGCGGCGGAGCCACCGGGGAGCTTTCGGAACGTATCGCGGTGCGCCGGGATTTATCGGCCGCGCTCGCCACCGGCCGGGATAAGCGGATCGGTGCCGTTGAGCACTTCCTGACCGTCGCTGATGCCGTCTTCGTCGGTATCGGCGCGGAGGGGATCGGTGCGGCGACCCGGTGTCAGGATTTCCTGACCGTCGCTCAGGCCGTCGCCATCGCTGTCGCTGACAAGCGGGTTGGACTTGTAGGTGTTAACCTCAAGGCCATCGCTCAGGCCATCGCCGTCGGTATCGGCGTTGTTCGGATCGGTATGCGTGATGGAATTCTCCACGCCATCCGGGATGCCGTCACCATCGCTATCCTGCTCCGGCATGTAGATATCCTCGCCACGCTCATAGAGGGCGGAGTTGGAGCGGAACGGCGGCGCGTAGCGGACGCCGAGGAAAAGCTCGGGGCGGTTCGGGCCGCGCGATGGGCGGTAGAATGAATGTTCCAGATGCTTGGCGCCAACCTCAAGATCGAAATCCTTGATGCTTCTGACGACAAGCGCCAGGTTCACATCCTCTCCCGCGATCTCGACCTCGCCGATATAATCCTTGTAGCGATAGCGAACCGCGAGCATCGGGTTCATGCCGAGCACAGCAAGGTTGCTGCTATCCTCCGAGGTCTCCCGCATCTTATTGGTATAGAAGAGGTTGAGATACTTGGAGATGGGGCCGGAGCCGGAATACTTGCCGGTTCCAAGGCCGAGCGCCACGCTGAGCCCCTTGCGGGTGACATAGCGGACGGGGACGGGAATCGGCGTGATGTTCGGCGGAAGGAACCCGCGGACATAGCTGTTGGTATCAAGCGGCAGCGTCCGGTAGTTGTTGGTATCAACAAACCCGCGACCGCTGTAATTGGTATCCATCACATTCCGCATCGCCATCCAGCGCCGGAGCTGCTCGGGATCAAGATCAGGATAAGCCCTTGCGATCACCTCCGCCCGGTCGCTTACGCTCGGCTTCTCGCCGAACCAGTAGGAGACCAGAAGGCTGTAGGCGTTCTTGGGGCTGAAAATGCTGTTGTCCGACTGAAGATTCTTGGTCGGGCTGAAATCACGATCGGAGGCGAAGATCCCCTCCCATCCGATCGACGCGCTCCAGCGGGAGCTGTCGGTGCCGAATCCATCTCTGCCAACCTGCGGGTTCCAGAAGAGGAACGGGGAGATGGCGCTGAATGCGTTGATCTTGAGACCACCTCGCATCTGCCAGTAATCGAGGGAGATGGAGCCGTTGACATCGACGACGGTATCGAACGGGATATTGACGCGCGCGGTCGGGGCAAGCTCGCTGTGGATGGGGCCAATGGCCTCCCCACTGACGATCACTTTCCAGTTGGAGAAGCGTTCCCAGACATGACGCATTTCAAGCACCTGCGCGCGCGCGCCATTGTTCACGGCGAACAACGCCACGGCGGCAAGAAGAAAGCGTATTGCGATACCGGCAGGTTTACATGCAGAATTCATAACGATTCCATATTCGCTGAGTAGATCCGGAGTCACCGGACCCGTACAGCGGAGGGTACATGGAGAAGAGGGCTTCGTGCCCAATGAGAACAACGAAGGGGATGCCTTGACAAGGGGGCCAGCCATGATGACGTGCCTTCCCGATAAGACCTCCCCGTACTTATCTTCCCCTCTTACTCCCGTTTCATGGACCTGCTACCAAACGGTCGGAGAGGAGAAGTATATCAATGAACCGTGTCGTGCGCGTTCAGCATCAGCCGGCTTCCGCCGAAGCTGATATCCCCGGACTCCGCAAGAAGCGTGCTGACAAGTTCCTTTACCTCGCCGACGCCAAGGGCCTGAAAGCCGGAGACATGGGCGCGACTGATGATCATTTCCAGTTCCATCTCATCAAGCAGACCGATCTGGACCATCAGCAGAAGATAGCCGTAGGCGTCAGTCTGGAAGAGGGCACGCTCTGATTCATGAAGGATACGGAAGGACTGCGTGTTGCGTGCCGGCTCGGTGCTGTTGGCCCCGAACACGGCGCGATCGGCGATCCAGCAGAAGGCGGTTCCGATCTCGACATCGGTGTAGCCGTCGGTCGCCAGATGCTTCACATCTATCGATTCAATCGGGGTATCCTTGCGAATCTGCGTAATGAGGTACAGAATGATCTCAATAATCCTCTCGTTCATTATGTTCACTCGTAAAGTAAATCGCCAAGAGTCTCATGAATCAGCTCCTCCGGCGAGCCGCTTGCACCCCGCGCCGTCTCTGGAATCCCGGGCATGACCGGCCGGAGGCCGTTCGAAGCGCCCGCGATGGAAAATCGGCGAAAGCGAAAATAGGGCGTAGAAGCACGTGAATCAACGCCGCCGCCAATCCTTACAAAGAAACTTACACCGCCAGAAACCGATCCTCAAGCCGCCGCATCGCCTCCCGCTGCGCGTCGGTGGCGTCATCATGCCCCAGAAGATGAAGCGTTCCGTGGATCGCAAGCCGCTTTATCTCTTCATAAAGACCCACTTTATACTCCGCCGCCTGCTCCCGCGCACGATCGACACTGATGTATATCTCCCCTTCCAGCGGCTTCTCCTCCAGGAGAAATGTAATGACGTCGGTATAGTAATCGTGCTTCAGATGTTCCCGATTCATCCGAAGCAGCTCCTCATCATCCACCAGAATCACGTTGACCGTTCCCCCCTTCACCTTCCCGGCCGCCAGCACACGCTCAACCGATGCGCCGATCGCCTCGCGACGAAGCCTTGTGCGCGGGTGCGCGTTGATCACGGTGATATCAGAGTTCATTGGATGATGGTGCGAATCGCATGGAGAGATATGCCCGTGACGGGCAGCCCGGAGCGGATAGAAACGACGCAGGGACGCCGCCGGTCAGATTATTCGGCGGATACATTTTCGGCAAGGCCCAACTGCATGGCCGCAAGGAGAAGCGAGGGCTCAAGCGTGACGAAATCGGCGGTGATAATGGCCCGGTCCACATTGGAAAAGAGGGAACAGGTGCCCGATGCCCCCACGACGAGGCCGGAGATCTTCTCCCCCTGCTCCGCCACGAAGATCACCTCCCCCGGCTCCACCGGAACATACCGGGTAACGTCGTGCAACTCGAAATAGCCATGCACGGTCTGGGCCGACAGGATGATCCGCCCCCCCTCAAGGGTCGTCAGCGTCAGCACGATTGCCGGTGTGGCCGCGCCGTCGCCGATATAGCAGACGGTCTCCGCGCCGTTTCGCTCCTGACGTGCGTCAAGGATCGTGACGATGGCATCGATGGATTCACTGGAGAGCTTCACTGCTTCGGCAAGGATCGGTTAATGGGTCTGCGAGCCGGGATGCGAACCCGCGACGTGCGCCGCGTTATCGATCCGGGAAAGGAAATAATATAGCTCCATCCCTATCGACCCACAAATTCACCGCGCCGGCAATGAAGATTTGCCCCCGCTGAATATGAGACATCCCCCGAAAGCATGCGCCGCCGGAGGATGATCTCTATCCGTTTCAATGTCCGTCCGCGAACCGGTCCGGCTCAGGCCTCCCGCGTGGAACCGCGGTTGGTCAGCGCAACAATAATGATCAGGAACACCGCCACACCGATCGCCCAGATCCACCAGTTGCCGTACCATGCGGTCCCGGCGCCCCCCGGCGTCTTCACGTCAACGTTGACATCAACTTTCTTTGGCGCGTCCTGCGCGAAGACGACTGCCTGAAAAATCCATCCCTGTACCGCCAGCAACGTGGCAACGATCGGGCGCACAACTGCGCTGTTGACTATGTTCGACATGATATTACCCTCAATCTTTTGGTCATGACTGTTTCGACTCCCGAAACTCCCGAGCCACCCGGCCCGGAGTCGTGTACATGCGGGGATGGCCGCGGTTCCGAATCGCAAAGCCCCTTCCATCCCTCATGAATCAGATTGCTGACAACTACCATGCCGCAAGCGAGCACGGCACTATTGGGCGCCGGGCTCAGGCGGAAAATAAGGCCGATGGCCTATCAGACTATTGAAGGACGTCATCTGCCGCCTTCCATCTGATCGTCCTTGAACAGTCTGGGCATTCGAAGCAATTCAACAGCCTGCTATATGGTATAGAGATCCGGCCGCCGGTCGGCGAAGATGTCGTTGAAGGGATTGAACCCCTTGTTGCGCGTCGCGAACGGATCAGCTTCGGCGGTGATGACGGTTTCATCGGCGGGGCCGGCGGTTGCAAGCGGGGCGCCGTTATAGGAGATGATCTGGCTCTCGCCGGTGAAGCTCAGCTTCTCGCCGCCGATCTCCTCCTCCCCAAACCGGTTCGCCGTGACGATGATCACCTTGTTCTCCAGCGCGCGCGTCCGCATGGTCGGCCCCCAGAGCGATGCCGCCGCCACCAGATTGGAGGGATGGGCAATCACATCGGCGCCGGCCAGCGCCAGCGCGCGCGCCGCCTCGGGAAACCGCCAGTCATAACAGATCATCGTCCCGATCCTTACGCCGTTCCATTCCACCACCCCGAACCCGGTATCCCCCGGCTCGAAGACGAGCTTCTCCTTATAGAAAAGATGCGCCTTCCGGTAGACCGTCCAGCTTCCATCGGGGAGGGCTATCAGCGCGGAGTTATAGAGCTTCTCCCCGGCCAGCTCGGCAAATCCGGCCACAACGACCATCCCCCGCCCCACCGCCATCGAGCGGATGAACCGGCAGAAACGCCCATCCTCAGGGCTCTCCACCAGCCTCGCCAGCGCGCTCCGCTCAGTAAAAAAATAGCCGGTCGATGCCAGCTCGGGAAGGACAAGAAGGTCCGCCCGAACCCCCTCCGTCAGGCTCGCGATCCGTTCGATATTCTCCTCGATATCCCCGTGAACAGGGGCAGTCTGTACCGCGGCTATATTCATGATCTGATGCGTTGTTTCGGTTGATGACCTGCCGGCGATATTCGCCGTTGGGCCGCAATATGGCGGCGAAATGCCTGAAGATGAAAATCCGATGAAAATGATTCATGAATTCCAAAACGAATATCCCGCCGAATTCTTTATGAATTTTCGTTCATAATTTTCGATTATTACAGAATCGTCATCGCCATGCAACCCTTGCCGGCACTGCATTCCGTGTCGATCGGGAGAAAAATATCGGCCTAAAATCTTGTTACATCCGTTCATACGGCACATAATCCGCGATTATCTTTTTTTGGCCCGTTTCATTACAAAGATTTCATCCCCGGCCAGCACTTACTTCCCTAAATTCGCGTCCTCGAAAACCCACCGTCCGAATTCAGGATCCACTGGATCCAATACTTGGTGATTGTTCAAGCAGCACGGGACTCCCTCACGGAGAGAAATCCCTTGCTTCATTCAAACTCTTGCTTATGACCCGCACTATCGGCAGCTCAGTTCTCGCCCTCATCGTCGCCGTCTCCATCGGCTCACTTATACACTTCGGTTCCGCCTCCTCCGTTGCCCGCGCCGGCTTTGATGCCCCGCCTCCGGTTACCCCGCTCGTACAGATCACCGACTCCCTTCATCGCGTCACGCTGCAACTTGATGACCGCATCGGGGAGCTCTCGGCATTCGACTCGGCGCTTGCAACCAGGCTTGTGATGCCGGTGATGAGCATGGAGCTTCTACAGATCGGCGATGCGCGGTGCGCCTTCCAGAGCGAAACCGAACCGCGCTCCTACACCGATGCCTTTACGCTGAACAGCCGGATCATCAGCCAGCGCGCCTTTATCGATTCCCTCTCCTCCACCGTCCGCGCACGCCTTGCGCTGAACAACCAGCTTCCGATGATGATCCCGTGCGAGGGAAATTACACCTCCGGGTTCGGCTACCGCATCCACCCGATCACCGGCAGGGAGAAGCTCCACACCGGCACCGATATCGCCGCCCCAACCGGCACGCCGATCTATGTCTCGGGGAATGGCGTGGTGGTCTTCGCCGGCGTGAAGACCGGCTACGGCAATGTGGTGGAGGTTGATCACGGCTACGGATATCACACGCTCTACGGCCACTCCTCCAAGCTTCTGGTGGCGGTTGGCGATACGGTAAAGCGCGGCGATCGTATCGCGCTTGTCGGCTCCACCGGGATGTCCACCGGCCCCCACCTCCACTATGAAGTTATCGTCGATGGCGCCAAGGTCGATCCCTCCGATTTCCTTATAAAGCCGCTTGCCCCGCACACCCCGGCGGTCGCGCCAAAAATTCAGCTGCTGATCGCCCGGAAATAATCCCCGGCAGCAACTCCGATCGTTTGAACGATCCCCGCCCGACATATCCGGCGGGGATCGTTCGTTTCAGGCACCGCCACGTCCCCACAACAACCTGCAACATCCCCGAGGCCCCGGATCGCGATGGGGTTTCATGAATTGCCCTTACCTTTGCCCCTCCACGAGAGGCGGCACCGCGGCCGCCAGAGCTATCTCTCATTTCAACTCCGATCACATCCATGCAGAAGATTTCCCGTGCCCTCCTCAGCGTCTACGACAAGACCGGCATCGTCGATCTGGCCCATAATCTGGTCGATAGCGGCGTGGAGCTGATATCGACCGGCGGAACCGCGCGCGCCATCCGCGAGGCGGGGCTTCCGGTAACGGATGTCAGCGAGATCACCGGCTTTCCCGAGCTGATGGAAGGTCGCGTCAAGACACTCCATCCCATGATCCACGGCGGGCTGCTGGCCCGGCTGGACGACGAGCTGCATCTGGAGGCGATGAAATCGCACGGCATCACATCGATCGATCTCCTTATCAGCAATCTCTATCCGTTTGAGCAGACGGTGAACACCCCCGGCGCCACCCACGATGAGATTGTGGAGCAGATCGATATCGGCGGGCCGGCGATGAT
>JBDSJW010000416.1:0-14242 GCA_039917235.1 Kapaibacterium sp. (SeqCode)
CTCTGAAGGATGCCTTCAACTCCGTCATTGCTGCTGGCTATGAATCGCTGAAGGTAAATCAGCAGGTGGAGAACGGCTTCCGGCAGGCCGGGCTCTCTGGCTCCGGCTTGGGAAAGCAGCTCGAAGAGACCGGAAAATTCTCCGAGGATCTCTCGCTGAAATTCGGCGTCGAAAACGACGCCATCAAACAGGTCTCCGGCCAGGCCGCCTTCCTCGGTGGTGCCACCGGCCAGATGAACCAGGACATCACCAAGCTCGCTGTCGGCTTGGAGAAGGGGAGCGAAGGCTTCATCTCTTCGACCGAGGTCATTAAGATTTTCTCGAAGGGGATCAACGACCCGGAGGCGATCGCCGGAATCGGGAAGCTGAAGACGAAATTCCCCGAGCTGGCAACGGCGCTGAAGGGGATCAAGGACCCGGCCGAGCTGACACAGAAGGCGCTTCAGTTTCTGGGGCCGACGTTCTCCTCTCTGGAGGCTCAGGCGAAAGGTCCGATCGGCTCCGTCGATAATCTGAAAAATTCGTTCCACGATTCCCTCGAATCGCTTGGTGAATCAGCACTAAAGGGCGGCCAACCGATCTTCGACATCTTCACGAAGATCGCCACGTTTTTCGAGACGAAGCTGGCTCCGGCCCTCTCGAATCTGGGGCCGGTGATCAACTTGATCATCACGCCGTTCGCAGAATTATTCGATCTCGTGACCTCCGGGGGGGCTGGATTTGCCCTTCTGGTGCCGGTCATCGTCGCGTTCCTCCCGCTGATCATCGGGCTTTCGGCAACGTTTCTCGGCCTGATGGCCGCTGTTAAGATCGTGACCGGAATTCTCCGGCCGTTGACTGAATATTTTCAGCAGCTCTTTGATAAGATCACCGGCGCCGGAGCTGGTGCGGGTGATTTCGTGGAGTTGATGAAATCCAAGTTCGGCCCTGTCCTCTCCGATGTCAGCGCGATTCTCTCCGGGGTTGGGGAGATCATCGGGCAGGGGTTGGTGGTCGGGTTCAAACTGGCTCTCGACGTTGGGCTGGCTCTGGCCCGCGGGATTGGATCGCTGGTGAGTGGCCTGTTCGGGATCACCGGCGCCGCCGGTTCCGGGGAGTCCGCAACGAACAGTTTTTCCAAGGCGATCGGCATTCTCCGAGATGTCCTCCTTGGCGTGCAGTCGGTGATCGCGGGCGTGAAGGCTGCATTTACCGAGGCCGGCCGTGTGATCGATGACGTGGCGAAGGTCATCTCCAACGTCTCGCTGACCAACATCGGGGAGACGATCGATAAGCTCCTCTCCCTGTTGGGAGACGCGCCCTCTCGGATCGTGAAGGCGGGCACCGATGGGGTGAAGGACACATTCGGTAGGGGGCAGGCACAGCGTGGTCTGGAGGACGCCGTACAGCCGATGATCGACGCGTTTAAGGGGCAGATCGCCAAACTCAAGGACGCGAGCGGCAACGTCGATTTCTCGAAGGCCAAAGCGGCCGCCGACCAGGTGCGGAAGGACATCGCCGCAAAGGGGATCACACTCGGTTTCGATGAGACCGGCCCGGCGATCGAGAAGCTCCAGAAGCAGATCGGCGATATCCTCGATGAGGTAGCGCCGCCGACCGGGCCGAAGAAATTGGAAGTGCCGGTTGCGGTACACCCGGTATCGTTCAAGGACGATATCGACAAGGCGCTCTCCGAGGCTGCCAAGATCCGCGATCAGATCGATATCAAATCGGCGAAGGATAGCTTCACGAAGCTCAAGGCTGAATTCAAGGCCCGTGCCGATCAGGAGATCGATCAGAACAAGCGGGCGGTCGATGAGATCACCAAGAAGCGTACCGAGGCGATCACCAACAACAAGCCGATCGATGAGGCCAGCTTCCGTAAGGCCATCGGTGCGACCGAGTCGATCCTGATCGAACAGACCCGCCTCCGGGCGATTGAGGAACGTGAGGCGATCGAGAAGCTTGCGGCCGATCGCGTGAAGATTTTCACCGATGCCGAGGCGAAGAGTGCCGACGCCCAGATTAAGGGTCTTCAGCTCACCGAGCGTACCATCACCGGCCTCTCCCTCGATGCGCTCCAGAAGCGCGGGGAAGCACATCTCGCGGTGATCAGGGCACAGCAGCAGAAGGAGCTTGACGCCCAGATCCAGGCGTTGCCGGATTTCCAGGACGCCGCCAAGGCGCTGGAGCTGTCGTTTTTCAACGGCACCGACCACAGTAAGGAAGCCGAGGCGAGGCTGAAGGCATCGCTCCAGCAGATGCTGGCGGATTTCAAGCTGACCAATGAGCAGGCCCGGGCACTCGCGGCATCGTTCCAGGCTGACGTTGACAAGCTGACCCGGGACACGCTGTCAGCGGCTGAGGATCTCCGCATCGACCTGATCCCGGATGACGCGGTGCGGGAGCGGGAGAAGAGGCTGGCGGAGGTGAAGAAGACCCTCGATGCCGAACTGGAGAAGATCGGCGCCAATGAGGAGCTGAAGGCGGCCGCGATCGCGCGCGCCAATCAGCAGAAGTACAAGATCGAGCAGGACTATCTCCAGAAGACGAACGATCTCTATGCCGGAGCGCAGTCCTTCTTCCGTTCCCTGAGTGATCGGAAGATCGAGGATGAGCACGCAAAACGCCGCGACGAGCTGAACGCCGAAAAAAACAAGCTCGATCAGGAGGAGCTCGACCTCCGTCTCTCCCTCGCCCGCCGGCAGGTGACGATCGAGGATTTCGATAAGAAGGTTGCCGACATCAGCCGGCGGCGAGGTAATCTCGACGCCCAGATCGAGGACAACAAGCTGACCGTCCTCACCCGCACCAAGGCCGCTGCCGGCGCTGCCGCGACCGAGCTTCAGGACCGCTTCACAAAGCAGAATCAGAGGGCGATTGAGGACTCTGCTGCGAGGATCTCTTCTATTACCGACGATGTGGGGACGAAGGCGATTTCTGCCTCAGAGGGGGCATCTAAGGCGCTCACCGCAATGAAGGACGTGGGGGTAAGTGCTATAGGCGCCGCTGCCAGTGAGATTGCTCGGCTCGCGCTGACGACAAAGGCAAATTTCGGACAGATCGCCAGCTATGCGGCTTCCATGCTGATCAACATCGCGCAGAACGCCGTTGCAGCAAATATCGTGTCCATCTATGCGTGGTCGATTGGGCAGTTGGGCGTCATCGGCGGCATCGCGGCGGCAACCGGGGCGGTGGCGGTGGTGGAGGGCCTCTTAGCATATGCCGAAGCCAAGCTGGCACAGAACCGGCCGAAGTTCCATACAGGAGGGGTGGATATCCGATCGCCCCACGGGCGGGGGACGGAGTTTCACGCCACGCTCCTCGATGGGGAGACGGTGTTTGATCCGGCGAAGACCAGGGAGTGGGGATGGCTCTTCTCGGCGATTCAGGAGGGCACCTATCGCTATCCCCGCGATATCGTGATGGCGCCGCAGCTTCAGCCACATCTCTCCGATCACTCGGCGAAGATCGATCGGACGCTCGCCATCAGTATGACCGGCGTAGAGACGCGCCTGGATAGAATAGCCGATCTGCTCGGCAGGCACGCCGACAAGCTGGAGCGCCTCGATACCCTTGCCGACCGGGGGAAAGACCACAGCGAAAAACTTGGATGGATCAACGACCGCATGGGAGAGCTGATCGATATCGCCGATGATGACCCGGAACCGGCAGCGCTTCGGGGTCATGATATCCATGCGGCAAGCCGTGCGTTTGCGCTCCGCAGGAGGTTCAAGCCATGAGTTGGAGAAACACCCTGACCGCCGTGTTCCGCGGCTGCACGATCAACGATATCACCGATCCTCTTGGGATCGAGATCGGGATCGCCGTGGAGTGGGCCACGCCGACACGTACGCGGACATCGACGGTGACGGAGTATGCCAACGGAGAGCTTGATCCGGGTACCTCCGCGCGCGGTGGCATCCGGTGGAAGTGCCAGCGCTTCAAAACGCTGACGCAGGGCGCCACGGGACGGTATCAGGACTTTGGCCGGTTCCTCCGGTTGGAGACCATCCTCCTCGGCACGACCGAGGACGGCTCGGCGAAGTACCCCTATGTGTTTCTGAAGGCCACCTATCGGAACGGGGCAGACCACGCAGCCGGCCCGCTCCGTCGGTCTGCGGAGCATGGCGATACGGAGGATGGTGATGATACCTATTGGCTCGGCTCCACGCCGCGGCTGATCATTCTCGATGGTGATCATCTCGATCTCCAGGAGGGAGAGGATGCTGATTACGCGCTCACGTTTGCCACGAAGAACAGGGGGAGGGTATGAGCGATTTCTTCTATCACGATTTCCAGGGGGCGAACAAGGGGCGCAACGGTCGCGCGTGGCGGTTCCGGTTGGTCATCATGCCCGCCGGCCCCGCGGGGTCGTATCTCACGAAGACAGGCATCCCGGCATGGTCGGCCGTCCCGGCACCGGGGAGCAACTTCGAGCGCATCCCCGGTCGTGTGGTCATCACTCCGCCACTGAACGATGAGGATGGCTATGGGGAGGTGCCGATCGGCCTGCCGACGCTGCCAACACTCAAGCTCTCGCTGAATCTCTACAATCTGAACAGCACGGCGAGCCTCCGGGATCTCCGTTCCGCCATCGTCTCGCCCCGGTACGTCGGCGGCGGTGTGGTGTACGGGCGGACATTCCCCACGGCAACGCTCTGGACGCTCTATACCGATCGGGGGAACGCCGCGCTGGCGATCAGCGCATTCAAATGCGTGTTCGATGGGGTACAACAGAAGGGGCTCTCCGATCACTACTCGCATGATCGCGCCAACCGCGTTCTGAAAATCGAGGTGGAGCTGGTGAACGTCCTGACGAAGTGCATGCGGGATTGCCTGCCGGCGGATGTCGCCGCGGAGTTTCGGGCGCGCATCACCGCCGGGGGCGTCCCTACGAAGGGGCCATACCGGGAGACGTTCGATGCCATCTGGCAGAACCCCGCGGCGGACTACACCTACTATCGATCGCAGTACGACCGCGACGATAATTACCAGGAGGCGACGATGGTGCGGCATATCGATCTCTGGTATTCGATCGCGACGGCGCTGAGCATTATCTATCGCTGTTACCATCGAAATGATCCGAGCGTCAGCTTGGGACGTGGGGAGATCGGGATCTTCAGCGTGTACACGACAACGGATTATTATGATGACCAGGTCGGGACGCCGCTCGACACGTTCGCGCTCTACAAGCGGAGCTATCTGCCGGACGGTTCCAAGGGGGCCACGCTGACACCTCGGCAGCGCTGGCTTCCGGGTCTCGTGGCTCTGCACAACGCGCCGAGCGACTATATCAGCGGATATATCGTTGATCGGGGCACGGAGAGCACAGGGATTTTCCGGTACAAATCGATGTATGAGTATATCGATGATGCGGTTCTCGGTGGCGTAGGGAAGGCGATCATCGATCAGCTTGACGATCATCAGATCATCATCTATCTCGGCAGGATCAGGGAGACGTACGGCGGGACGGTGAGCGTCTCGGCTGGCGATTTCCTGAAGGGGGATGAATGGGATACCGGCGGGGGGATTCAGATGGGAGGGACGGTGGACGTGCATGGCGTCTCCAGCGATGATCAGAGCAGCATCGCCTACACGATCGGTGCCGAGGCGGACCCGGATATCTCGATGGTCGCCACGCTCCACAACATGCCGGATTGCAGAACCCCGGATAGCGCCGCATTCGATAGCCCAACATTCTCAACGCAATCAATGGGAGTTCGATCGGTCGGGTTCCGGGAGAATTGTCTCTACTACATCGAGGCACCGGCCGGGATCAGCACCACTGAGCTGCCGATCCTCCTGCATCACTACGTCGGCCATCACAATGGCGTCGGGTATCTGTTCGATGTGCGCGAGTTGTGGAGCCTGCCGACGCCGGTGCTTACGTTCACGGGTGATTTCGGTGCCTCGCAGATCTACCAGGCGGCGATCACCTATCTGGGCGGTCCATCGATCACGGCGTTTATCGAGATGCAGGAACAGGCCTGCATCCCCTATGCGGCCGCCCGTGCGATCCCGAGGGAGTTTTCGGCGGATCATCAGACGGTTTATGATCAGATCGTCCCGGCGGACCTCATCTGGTATCAGGACATCGGGAGACTCTGCAACGGCGCGCTCTTCCCGAACGCAAATATTTTCCTGCCGGCCGGGGAGACCTGGCTCTCGGATATCCCCGGCTCGCCGATCGTGCTGCGGGTTCAGGATGATTACAACAACGCCGTAACGAAAGTGAAACTCTTCGCACAGGGATAATGAACAGCACAGGACGCAGAGAACCGGCCGGGAGAAGGACACTCCGATACTCAATGATCGCGGGCAACCCGCCGGCGGCATCGGGGAACAGCACGAACATTACGGCAGCTATCGCCCCGACCGGGGAGCTGCCGCTCTATCTGGCCCGTGCCGTTACGACCGCGAATGTTACACTCTCCGGCCTGATCACCTCCGATGGTGAGGCGTTGGCTGAGGGCGATCCGGTGCTGGTGCGAATGCAAACAACAGGCGCGCAAAACGCGCTCTATCGTGCCAGCTCCAGCGCGTGGCAGGCGCTGACACGGCCTGGCGATCGATTCCTGGTGGAGGTAGCAAAGGGGAGCGTGCTCAATCGTGGATTCTGGATCACGATCGACGGAACAACATTTGCCCACGTCACCGGAATCCCATCGGATGGTTCGGTGACGATGAATAGTCTCGCTGTTGACGCGCGCCGACGCCTCATGCCGCTTCCGGTGCGCGCGGTGATCACGTCTGACCTGGACGGCGCGCTCAGTGGGGCAATCTCCTCCGCGTCGAGCGACGGCGTAACGCTCGTTCATGGCGCGCGGATCGCCTATACGGTGGACTCCAATCCCGTTTTGAATGGCATCTACATCTATAGTACCGCAGGAGCGTGGATGCGTACCGATGATGCGATCCGTGCGGGCTCGGCGTTCGATGTGGAGTTCGGAGGCGCGGTATACGGTGGCCGGCGCATCTACTGCCGGAACGTCACCGACCCGGTGATCGGCACCGATCAGATTTTCTTCGCTACCCATAGGGCGATCCCAACCGACAGCGCAGGCGGGGATCTCACCGGGAATTATCCGGCCCCGACGATCGCGGCTGGCGCCGTGACCTCTACCAAGATCGCCGCAAGCGCGGTGACGACAACCAAGCTGGCCTCCGGTGCCGTAACAACCGCGAAGATCGCCGACGATGCGATCACCCCGGCCGAGATTGCTGACAATGCTGTGACGACGCCGGCAATCGCTGATAATAACGTCACGGCGGAGAAGCTCGCGGCGGACGTGCGGGTCCGCCTTGGCATCAAGGCGGTTCGGGCGGTTGTGGCGGTCAATCGTTTGGGTGATTTCAATGGCCCGTTCCCATCATCGGATTCGGACGATATCACCTTGGGTGATGGTGATCGCATCGCCATCACCGGCGAGTCCGACGCGACACTGAACGGGTTTTACATCTACCACACGTCCGGCCCTGCGGTGCGAACCTCTGACGTGATTACCGCCGGCGTGCGGTTTCAGGTGCAGCCTGGTGGCACCTACTATGGTGGCAGGGAGATGTACTGTGTAAATCTGGCTGACCCGGCGATCGGCGTTGATAGCGTGCTGTTCGGGTTTCCGATCGGCGAATGCCTCACCGACGGGACCACTATTCTCAACTCCAACTCCCGACACAGCGTGATCAATCGAACCAATATTCAGATGATCGATGTGTACGTTGATGGCGTCCTGATCAGCACCCGGAGCCGTGTCAATTTTGTGTCCGGTGGAGGCCTGACGTTCACCGGGACGGACAACCCGACCGAGGACCGCGTCGATATCTCAATCAGCTAATATCAATCGCGATGACCAAACGCTTGCTGATCGCCTATCTCGAAACGCTCGCCGGAGCCCCATTCGCCGGTCGCCTTCGCGTCTATCCGCTCGGCCCTCGATCGAGCGATCCGACGTTGGTGGCACCGTCGGTGGTGGAATATCAATTCACCGCCGGCCGGCTTCCTCTCGATGCGGAGATATGGAGCCCCGGGCGATACCGATTCGAGCTGGCGGATGCCAGCGGTGCCCGGTTCCGTGACCCTCTCGATGCTGACGTTGCCGAGGCCGACGAGCCGATCAGTCTCAATGAACTGTACCGTCAGGTAGTGGGCACTGATCCGATAATCGACCTCCATCCGCTCTACGATGGCGATGATCTGAGACGGCTATCCAGCGCTGGCGTGGCAAACGGCCGTGTCGCCACTGCCGACGGTGCCGATGGGATTGAGTGGCGAGACCTTCCGCCAAGTGGCGGCGGATCAGGAGGAACTGCTATCAAGCGCGCGAAGCTGGTCCATCGGACGGCTGCCGGGTCGCATGGGGGAACTATGTTCGCCAGCACCTGGAACCTCGTGCCACTCAATACGACGGTGTATGATGAAATCGGCGTGACGCTCTCGTTGAGCCATGTCACGCTGCCGGCCGGGACGTACTACATCGATGCCAGCGCGCCGGCCTGTGCCCAGGCGAACCTCGTTCATTATCTCCGTCTGAGTGCCGGGGGTAGCGTCGTGGAGTGGTCCCCGCTCGTGTTCGATGCAACCGAGAATACGCAGGATCGAGCCGAGCTGTCGAGAGTGCGGTTGGTACTGATCGCCCCGACCGTGATATCGCTGGAGCATTTCGCTGGAGGCGGCCGTCCTGACGATGGCATGGGGCGAGGATGGGGGAGTGGCGGCGTCGGATATGAAACTCACGCGGTACTGCTGATCGAACAGACCGCATAACACCTCAATGCAATCTCTATGCAGATAGATAGCCTGAAGCGGGTTTTCGATACCACCGGAACGGCGTGGTGGATCATCCAATCTACCATTGCCGGTGCTGCTGCCGTGTGGGGCCTGTTCCCCGCGGCCTACCGGATTTTCGTGCTGGCGACCGTGCTGAACCTCCTCGCCACATCCGTCCGGGTGATCGCGCGCCGGGAGCGGCCGGATCGGCATGAAATTGCCGTGGCGCTGATGCGCCGGTTCGCGCCGCTGTTGGTCGTCTGGGGGGCGCGTATCCTGGAAATGGGCGCCGCAGCGAATCTCCCCGGCGTCCCAATCCATACGCCGGTTGCCACGGCTGTTGCGGCGGCGTTCGGCGTTGATCAGCTCCGGCAGATGATCATCAACCTCGCGCGGGCTGGTGTGCGGATGCCGGCGATCGTTCTGACGCTACTTCGCGCACCGGAAGCGGCGCGGCCGGGAGTTGGCAAGGAGTAGCAAGAGGGTGATGCGCCGTGTAAGGTTCGCGATCCGAGCCCTGTTCCGTTATGCGCCTGTATTCCCGGTGTATGCTACGGTGAGTTTTCGTCGGAGAGCGGTTCTAAGGCTCTTCGGGAGCTTATTAGCCGGAATCACCTGACCATTCAACAACACTTCGGCATGGGAGTGAGGATACATGCAGGGCTCGGGGCTGTGAATAACCTTGAGGCGGTATATTTTTGATCCATCGTTCGGATGCACCATGATAATCTGCTCAATCTGATCGACACGGAACGTTGCGATTTCCGCTTTATCAAATCGATGCTCCCCTTCCGTCGTATCGTAGAGAACGTCATCAGGGCGCTCGGAATACCGCTGGCGATTAGTGGACATATCCCCGGACATAGGGCTCCAGATCCAGCCTTCCTCGATAGTGCCTGGCGTTGGCACGAACCATCGGTATAGCAATTCCTCGGGAGTAAAGTCCGGGATGGCCGCTCGCCCCGCCCGATGAAGGCGGGCGGGGATATTAAAAGCACTACACGCTGGATCAGGGACAATATCTGGAACTGGTGGCTCTTTTGTGCTGGTTTCCTGTGACTTATCAGACACTCCCGGCCGACGCCGCCCAAAGCTCCAACACGAGGCGGTCGATATCGCCTTCAGCTTCTTCTGTAGCTCGTGTATCACCGTTCTCATGTTCTCTCAGAAAGACTATATCGCCATCATTGTAAATATCAAGTAGAAAGTATCTACTGCCAAATCGGAATTCGAGCATGATCCCGCCCTCAGGGGAGGGGCCAACAGCGCTTGGAAGAATCCTGTATTGGCCCACCCTGCTGAGGAACCGTTTGGCAAGCCGAACGGCAAGCTCAGATGCTGCCTCAGCGCCACGCTGATCCCAATTGGCGGGAAGCTCTCCAAGAAACTGGATACGCCGCCGCAATCGCTGTTGCTGCTGAACCGTCGCATCATCCTCGATGCCGATGCACACGGGCCAGACGCTGAGGCTGTTCAGGGGCATAACAACGTAAGGCGGGCTCGATGCCACGGCAACGCTGGGCGTGCTACAAAACCGCGACAGGGCCATTTCTGTCTCGGTCATGCTGCTCGGCGGAAGAGAATGAAGATCAATTGTTAACATTGTGCGACTCTATTTTCTCGACTAGGGCACTGTATTCGTCGATACGGATATCAAGCCAGTCTCTCAAGGCGACAGCGGCTCGAATATCCATCATAAGGCCACATCCGATCTCTCGGACCGCTCCTTCTTTCCCCTCGCGTGCTATCTCTTCCATCCCTTTCTCATCGGAGACTTCATAGGTGATCCTCTGAGGGGTTGCGGGCCGCTCCAGGAATAATTCTACATAGACCTTCCCCTTCGGCGTGATGCCCCCAAATGCCCCGTCAACATAGTAGGTGCGATAACCGCTTGTCTTGATGAAATGAAAATCAATCGTTCGTACCTCAGCGGGCTTTTTCTCTTCTTCGGACATAGGGTTATCAGCTCTGGTCAGTGTCTATAGGGTTACGTATCTCCGGTCCCCACTACGTCAAGAAGTGCGCCACAGTTTCAGAGGAGGACTGAGAGTGTGGATAACCTTGTGGAAAACAGGGGGAGAGGTTGACGGCGCAAAGCTAGAAGGATTGCCTCAACCGAACAAGGTCGGGATGCGAATAGCGGCCATAATAATTGTGACAATCCTCCGGCTCAAACAGGAGGTGAGGACATCTTCACCAGCGGAATAGAGTTCACTTCACCTCCGATGCTTTTGATTTCGGTGGTTCGACGATCGGTCGTTTCGCGATCAGCCAGTGCGGCACCTCTTCGATGTCGTACCCGCCGATATCCCGGATGATCTTTAGCCGGGTCCCATCATACCGGGATTCCGCCCTACGGAGAGCTTGACTAATTGATCCCGGGCTCACGCCAAGCTTCTCCGCGACCAATTTCCCGCCTCCAGCATCGCGCACCAGTTGCTGGACTAAACGCATGATCTCTTCGCGCTGCATCAGCTTCCGTCTGATAGATGAATTTTCGCCCATGTGGCGATTATACCACAACGCTAAAATACGCTCCAAATCACTTTAGCAACAAGCTAAATATAATTGAGCAATCAGCTAACTTTTCATTGCCTATGCTTTAGCATAATGCTATATTTGTGGCGTAATAAGTACCCGATGATCAACCCGGACACGCCATGAATGACGACATCGCAGACCTCCGCGCCGTTGATGAGGCGCTGACGCCACCAACGGTAATCCTCCTGCATCTCCATCAGGAAGGAGACCATGCTCGCCCGCTCCGCACACGCGATCTCTACGATGAGGCATTCCAGCGCGGAGAGGTCGGCAGCCTTACCACCTACGACGAAGGGGAGGAGATATGACCCGCACTGAAACCGCCGTGATGGTGCTGCTCACCGTCGTGGCAACCCTGACCGCCATCGCAGCATTCGTCATCCATTTCATTCGATAGGAGATATATCATGTCCACAGCCATTGTCCCCGTCGATCAGGTGACGGGTGAAATCCTCGCCGATCAACTCACCGAGGTCGAGCCGCAAGGGCCGGCCGTGCCGGCATCCTCCGGCCTCAATCTCTACAGCGGCATTGCCGCGGCGGCATTCAGTGAGGATGCCCGCGCGCTCCTTCTCGCCGATATCGCTGATGATCAGGTCGAGCTCCGTCCTGACGGTCTCGTGTACATGCCGGAGATCCGATACCGGAAGCTGCTCAACCGCGCGTTCGGTCCCGGCGCCTGGGCAATCATGCCGCGAGGCATCGATATCGGCGATAACATGCTCTATTACCGGGGGGCGCTCTTCGTCAACGGCCGGTTCGTATCCGAGGCGATCGGGGAACAGCAGTATTTCCCGAGCAACGATCGGATGAGCTATGCGACGGCCGCCGAGGCGGCGAAGTCGAACTGTTTGGTCCGTTGCTGCAAGGATCTCGGCATCGCGGCTGATCTATGGGACCCGAGCTTTGTCAGAACGTGGCTGGAGAAATACGCGGTCGAGGTATGGTGCGTGAGTCGGCAGGACCCGGCGAAGAAGAAAAAGTTCTGGCGGAAGAAAGCCGCGCCGCCCGTTGATGTCTGGCCGTGGCAGGAGGAGGGAGGGAGGCCAGCCAAGCGCCCGGAACCCTCCCGGACGAATGAAGAGCCGACACAACCCCGAACCGTCCCACACGGCGGGAAACAGAGCTCACCGCCGCCAGTTTCGCGCGGTGAGGATCGCACCCTGATCAGCCCGAAGCAGGCGGGACGATTCCGGGCGATATCCCGTGTGCATAATTGGCGCGATCGCGAGCTGAACCGATTGCTGGCGTTGCATCGTTTTGGTAGTGTAGAGGAGGTCACGCGCGATGCCTATGAGGGCCTCTGTGCCATCCTGACCGATGCCGCCAAGCTGCTCGATCTGAAGCGCTTGATCGAGCAGGAGGATGTTTCTGGCGAGGTTTTGGAGGGGCTACTCGACTAACCGATAACTGGCAATGACCGTGGCGGGCTTCGGCCCGCCTTATTACTGTTTCAATATGAATAATTCTGCCTACCCCGTTATTCTCACCCGTGCTGCTCTGGCGCGTCTTCTACGCTGCGATGTCACGACGATCGATAGCTATGTGGCACTTGGGTTGCCGTCCTTCGTGCTGCCAGGCAGGGCGCATCGTCGTTTTCCGACTCGCGCTGTACTCCATTGGTTGGATGAGTATGGTATCGCGCGTGGTCAGGAAACAGCGGCACTGAATAAGGCTCGGAAGCTCGCGACTACGACCGTCCTGGTGGATCAGGAAGCGTACCAGCGGGGCGATCACTTTCGGCAGAAATGTCCATAACTATTGTAGGAGATAGAGAGATGGGCGAGATCATCAAAATCAAGATCGGAGATAGCACGATCGCCCGCTGAACGCCCCATAATTGATAAGAAATCGAATAATTGATTAAAATCAACTATTCCCCCATTCCCTACGGGTGCACTCTACAACGAAAAGCTTCACAGCAATGTGAGGCTTTTTTCTTTTTTGGGATATGGCCTCCGCCACTACGTTTTCAATCCCCGTCAGGAGATTTCTCCCGCTATGGTTATCATTGCGGTGATTCACGCCGGCAGAATCATCGAAGCAACGAAAGCAATCCATGCCGCCGGTGTAACGCCCCCCGCGCACCGAACATCATAAGTGGAGGGAATCTCGATGTCATCATCAATGGAATCCGCCGCAGTCGGCGCAACGATCGATACCGGATCGGAACCCGATAGGGAGATCGGACGCTTTCTGGATTTTATCGGCGATCGAAGAATATCTGAGCGTGGCGGGGTTGTTTTCAACAGGATGGCTGGAAGTTTTGCAAAACTTCAGCAGGAGTGTGCCGCGGGGCTTCTGCCGCTCTACTTTCCCTCTACAGTACGTTATCGCTTTAATTCCGGTTGTGTGTTCGGAACGCTGTTCGCCGCGCTGATATCGGATCTTCTTCAGATTGCTCATGGAGAAATGAAAGCCAGCCTGACGGGGGCTTTTGAACCGAATTTTACAAATGCCATATGGCATCAATGGTTCCAGATGTTTGGTAAGGAAATGCACGGGTGGCAGGCTCTCGGTGAGGGGATTCTCGATCGCGATTTGTTCGATATATTCTATCAACATCTTTTACTACCACTCGCACAGAATGCCCATCTTATAATCTTCGCCGAAGTTTATGGTAGCGATGGCGATGAACATGCGATGGAGGAATGGCGCAAAGCGCAGGAGTTTTTCTTCCAACGTCTCCCCGGACGCCTGACGTTCGTCCTCTCCGGCGTTCCTGAGGGCTTCAATATCCCCACCGGCCCCGATTTTCTCGAAATCTCCCTCGTCGATGAAGAGGAACGCGTTACCACAAAAGCATCACGATTTATCGCCGCGCCGATTCTCACCGATCGGCCCACCACCGATGACACGCTCGGAATTCAGGATTATGCCCGCGCGCTTGCGCGATTTATTCTCCATAGCGAAACCCGTCCGCCGTTGACGATCGGCATTCATGGCCCCTGG
>JBDSJW010000417.1:0-9576 GCA_039917235.1 Kapaibacterium sp. (SeqCode)
TCATTCCGATCAAAACCTTCGATCCAAACGCATTCCATGACGCAATCACAGGACACCCGCATAAGCACCGCCGATGATGCACGCTCTCTTGGGCTTACCGAGAGCGAGTATGAGAAGATCAACGAAGTGCTCGGCCGCGCGCCGAACTACACGGAGCTTGGAGTTTACTCGGTGATGTGGAGCGAGCATTGCAGCTACAAGAATTCAATCGCGCAGCTCAAAACCCTCCCGCGGAGTGGCGGCCGGCTGCTGGTGGAGGCCGGCTCCGAGAACGCCGGGCTGGTCGATGTTGGCGATGGTTATGCCGTCGCGTTCAAAATCGAAAGCCATAATCACCCGAGCGCCGTGGAGCCGTATCAAGGGGCCGCGACCGGCGTTGGTGGAATTCTGCGCGATATCTTCACGATGGGCGCCCGTCCGGTCGCCGCGCTCGATTCCCTCAGGTTCGGTCGGCTCAGCGATGCGCGCACGCGATTTCTTTTCGAGGGCGTTGTCCGCGGCATCGGCGATTACGGAAATTCATTCGGCGTTCCAACGGTTGGCGGCGAGGTTTTCTTCGAGGATTGCTATCGCGATAATCCGCTTGTCAACGCAATGGCCGTCGGCATCTGCCGCGCCGATCAGACGGTCTCCGCAACATCCGGCCCGGCCGGCAACGCCGTGATGATCCTGGGCTCGCGGACCGGTCGCGACGGCATTCATGGCGCGTCGCTGCTGGCCTCGCGGGAGTTCGACGAGCAGACGGAGAATATGCGGCCGACCGTTCAGGTGGGGGATCCGTTCGGCGAGAAGCTGCTGCTTGAGGCATCGCTGGAGCTGATAGCGTCGGGCGTGGTGATCGGCATGCAGGATATGGGGGCGGCCGGCATCAGTTGCTCCACATCGGAGATGAGCGCCAAGGGGGGCGCCGGCATGAAGATCGATCTGGACAAGGTTCCGCTTCGCGAATCTGATATGTCCGCGTACGAGATCATGCTGAGCGAATCGCAGGAGCGGATGCTGCTGATTGTGGCGGCCGATAACATTGCCCAGGCGGAACGGATCTGCGAGAAGTGGGATCTGCCGGTGACGCGCATCGGCGATACCACCGAGGATGGATTTATCGAGATTTATCGCCACGGCGTTCATGTGGCGCATCTTCCGGCGGAGAGCCTTGTGCTTGGCGGCGGCGCGCCGGTGTATCAGCGAGAGTGGAAGGAAGCATCATACGTGGCCGAGGTTCGCGGCGCCGATGTGCGCGGGGCAATCGGCGATATCTCCGATCGCGAGGCGTTCGATCTTCTCCTTGCCTCGCCGAATATCGCCAGCAAGCGCTGGGTGTACGAGCAGTACGATTCGATGGTCCGCACCAACACCGCGCAGTCGTTTCAGGCGGATGCCGCGGTGATCAGGCTGAAGGAGCTTCCCGGAAAGGGAATCGCCGTGGCGACCGACTGCAACAGCCGGTACGTCTATCTGAATCCATATGTCGGCGGGATGATTGCCGTGGCGGAGGCGGCGCGGAATGTTGCGTGCAGCGGCGCGCAGCCGGTGGCAATCACCAACTGTCTGAACTTCGGCAACCCGTATAACCCGGAAGTCTACTGGCAGTTCCGCGAGGCGATCCGCGGGATCGGCGATGCCTGCCGCGCGCTGGAGACGCCGGTGACCGGCGGCAACGTCTCGTTCCATAACGAATCGCAGCAGCGCGCGGTATTCCCAACGCCGACGATCGGCATGCTGGGGATTATCGAGGATATCGCGCATATCACGCCGAGCGGATTTCAGCACGATGGCGATGAGATTGCGCTCCTTGGAGTTGAGCGATTTGAGCTTGGCGGCAGCGAACTTCTTTCGGTCCGCACCGGCGCTGTTCTCGGCGATGCGCCGGCGCTGGATATTCAGGGAGAAGTTGCGCTTCAGCATGCGCTTGTCGAGGCGATCCGCGCCGGCCTTGTCGTCTCCGCGCACGACTGCTCCGAGGGGGGCATTGCGATCACGCTGGCGGAATCGGCAATCAACAGCGCCGGCGGCGTGCTTGGCGCAAATATTTCGTATGCGGGAGATGATTCCATCGCCGCTCTCTTCGGCGAATCGCAGTCGCGCGTGGTGATCAGCTACAACGTGGCGAACCGGGAAGCGATCGCCGCAATCGCATCAAAGGCCGGCGTGCCGCTGAAAATGCTCGGCACCGTAACCGCCGATCGTCTCACAATCAACCGCACGATCGACGTTGCGGTGAGCGAAATCGCGGAGCGCTATCACACCGCGATCGAGCGGATCATGGAGCCGGCGCTGGTACAGTAATTATCAGACTGTTGAAGGAGGTCATCCGCTGCGTCCGGGGACGTTTCAAACGTCCCCCGACATTCATCATTCGCTCAGATTCGGCCGCCTTGCGGCTGATCGTCCTTGAACAGTCTGTGAGGTGAGGTACGGCGCGATGCCGTTATCAACAACGGGATTTGCCATGCGGACAGTCGAAAAAAAATGGCGGACGAACAGAGAGAAAGTCGAACACGCCAGGGCCTTTCCCGGCATGCTCGGCTCCTGGAGCGATGCGGCCGGGCGGACGATTCGCGAGGTGGTGGAGATTGCGGGCGTTCCTGATCTGTCTGCGATCATCTTCGAGGATGACACATTCCTGATGATCGCGCCAGCCAGGGCACCGCTTCCGGCGGAACTTCTCATTGCGCTTGCCGCGCTCCGAAGTCGCCTGGAAACGCGCTACGCCGATGCCTATGCACGGCTGGATGAGCTGTCGTTATCGGATCGTGAGCTGACACGGATGGCGCGAATGGAGAATATCCTTGGCGCCATCACCGGCAACATCGGCGCCATCCCGGAACTGTACGAAGCGATCCCGGAACTGCTGGCGGCGCTGCGGGATCAGGGCGCTCCATAGCAGACTGTTGAAGGACGCCTCATTCGCTCAGGTTCGGCCGCCTTGCATCTTCCTTGAACAGTCTGTGTCGTTGAAGTAGTTCAACAGTCTGATAGAGGGCATCCATACTAAACCCGATACGGCATGTTCACGACGCTACGATCGAAGATTCTTGCCGGCTTCGCGGCGGTGATCGCGATCAACGTCGTGTTCGGACTATGGGCCATCTACCAGTTCTCCGATGTTGGCGGGGCGGCTACCGATGCCATCTCCTCCAACTACGAGCTGATCACCAACACCGTACAGCTCAGCGCGATCGTGGATATTCAGCTCGGGCTTCTCCAGCAGATGCCCGGCGCCACAAATCCCGATTTATTCGCGACGCAGTTCAGTCAGCGCTCCGCCGATTTCAGAATTCTTCTGGTGCAGCTCGGCCAGAATCATGCTGCCGATGAAAAACGCCCCGTCATCGATTCGATCGGCGCCAGCTACGATCGCTTTCTCGTGGCGTCGCGAAAATTTATCGACGTGGTTCGGTCACCGGTAAAAAATGATCCGCTCGATATTCTCTATCGCGAAGTAAATCCCGCCGCAAACGCATTGCGCCAGCGTAATAATCGCCTGTATCAGAATCAGCTCGAAATCACCAATGTTCGGAGGGAATTAAGCGCGGAGCTGAAACAGGCGCTCTATTTCGTTGGCGCGGGGACGGTGATTGCGACATTTCTCGGGATTATCGGCGGAGGATTTTATTCGCGCTGGGCAATTCGCCCAATTGAACGGCTGACGCAGGCTGTGAAAAATCTTACTGGCGGGCAGCTCGGCGAGCGCATTCTAATCACCACCGCCGACGAACTGGGGGATCTCTCGTTTGAATTCAACAGGATGATCGAGCGATTGCGCCGTTACGAGGCGATGAATATCGAGCAGCTTCTGCTGGAAAAAAGAAAAGTCGAAACCATCGTCCAGTCGATTGCCACGCCGATTATCGTGGTGGACGCGGAAATGCGGCTGCTGTTGATCAACAGCGCGGCGGTGGCGATGTTCCGTCTGCCGATCCAGGGCGTTTACGAGGGGCGGGAGGTGATCGATCTTGTGCGCGATGAGGGCGTTGTCCACTCGCTTCGTAACGCGCTGGAGCGGAAGGCGGATGTGGAATCGGGGGCGCCGGATATCTATATCGTTCATGAAGAGGGGGCGGAGCGATTTTATTCCGTGGTGGCGCTGCCGCTTCAGACATCGTCGGCGGTGAACGGCGTTGTGGCGGTGTTCAGCGATATCACCCATTTCAAGGAACTTGATCGCTTGAAATCGGAATTTCTCGCAAAGGTCTCGCATGAATTCCGGACGCCGCTTTCATCGATTATTATGAGTCTCGATATTTTACGTGAGGGCCTTGTCGGGGAGATCAACGCCGATCAGCTTGATCTGCTCAACTCCAGCAAGGATGACTGCCGCAGGCTTTCGAAGCTGATCACCGATCTTCTGGAGCTTTCGCGGATGGAGGCAAAGCTCAGAAACCGGACCACCGTGCAGATCGATCTGGCGGAAGTGATCGATTCGGTGCTGCGCCCACATAGGCTGCCGGCAAAGGAAAAGGGGGTGGAATTTATCGAGCGTATCGCGCCGGGAATTCCGCTCCTTTGGGCGTCGCCGGAGGAATTCCGCTGGCTTTTCAATAATCTTATTAGCAACGCGCTCCGCCACACCGACTCCGGCGGCAGCGTAACGATTGCCGCGGCGGTGGATGCGCGAAATCTCGTGGTGAGCATCGAGGATACCGGCCACGGAATTCCGATGGACAGCCTTTCGAAAATCTTCGAAAAATTTCATCAGGTGGGCTCGCCCTCCGTTGCCACGCCGGGGAGCGTGGGGCTGGGGCTTGCGATTGCGAAGGATGTAGTGGAGAGTTATGGTGGCAGAATTTCCGTATCGAGCGAGATCCATAAGGGATCGTGCTTTACGGTGAAGATTCCGCTCGAACGCCTGGCGCAGCCGGGATGATCTCAGACTGTTGAAGGACGTCATCCACGGCGTCCGGGGACGTTTGAAACGTCCCCCGACATTCATCGTTCGCTCACTGAGGCGTCCAGAAGGACGCCTCATTCGCTCAGATTCGGCCGCCGTGCAGCTGTTCGTCCTTGAACAGTCTGAACATCGGAAGCAATTCGACAGCCTGATATCGAAATCTACAGCAGCATGAACGTATTACTGGTCGACGACGAACCGAATGTCCTGAAGACATTGACGATCTGCCTTAACTCGATGGGGCTGAACGTAACCGCCTGCAAGGGGCCGCTGGAAGCGCTTGACGTTACGCGATCGCAGGGGGGCTTTGATATCGCGTTTCTCGATCTGAAGATGTATCCGATGGACGGGATTGAGTTGATGATGCAGATTCAGCAGCTTCACCCGGAGGTGACGGTGATTATCATCACCGCGCACGGCACCGTGGATACCGCCGTGGAGGCGATCAAGAAAGGGGCGTTCGATTATCTTCAGAAGCCGTTTGATCTTGACGAGCTGCGGCGATTTATCGAGAAGGTGCTCCGGTATCACGCGCTGAAGCAGGAGAATAGCCAGTTGCGTTCGGAGCTGGAGCGGGCGCAGGGGGGGGGCGGAGAAATCCTTACGCGCAATCCCATGATGCTCAGCCTGATCGCGCTGGCCGAACGTGTTGCCGATTCGCCGCTGACCGTGCTGGTGGAGGGGGAGAGCGGCACTGGAAAGGAATTGTTTGCCGGGTTGATCCACCGGTGCAGCGCGCGGGGAAAACATCCGTTTATCCGCGTCAATTGCGCGGCGCTTCCGGAAAGCCTGCTGGAGTCCGAGCTGTTCGGCCATGTGCGCGGATCATTTACCGGCGCGCATAAGGACAGGATCGGCCGGTTCGAGCTGGCGGATAAGGGGACGATTTTTCTCGATGAGATCGGCGAGCTGCCGTTGCAGCTTCAGGCGAAACTTCTCCGCGTCCTTCAGAGTCATGAGTTTGAGCGTCTGGGGGAGAGCAAAACGCGGCGCGTGGATGTGCGCGTGGTGACGGCGACCAATCGCGATCTGATGGCGGAGATCGCCGCCGGGCGGTTTCGCGAGGATCTTTATTACCGGCTGAACACCGTGCGGATAAAAATCCCACCGCTGCGCGAGCGGACGGAGGATATTCCGATTCTCACGCAGCATTTTATCGACAAATATGCGCCGAAGGAAAAAACCGGCGTCACGATCTCGGTGGAAGCGCTCGGGATGCTGACCGAGCATCCGTGGAAGGGGAATGTGCGCGAGCTGGAAAATGTGATCAGCCGGGCCGTGGTGCTGGCGCATGGAAACGAAATCACGCCGAACGATCTGCCGGAGGAATTTCGGAGTTATACATCGACCAGTTCATTTTCGCAGACGCTGGAGGCAATGGAGCGCGACCATATCGCGCGCGTTATCGCGGAATCGAAGAGTTTTGAGGAGGCGGCGCGGAAATTGGATATCGATTCGGCGACATTATGGCGCAAACGCCGAAAATATAATCTGTAGCGGCAAATCGCGATTTGCCCGTGTTTTTATATCGAAAAAAATCAAATTCAAATGCGGGATAAATCGTGATTTACCGCAACAGAATCCACAGCGCCGCGGCCGTTACCGCAATGGCGCCGATCACCATCAATCGTTCAAAATTCGATCTGGACATCATCGGTAATCATTTGGTAATGCTGAAGGGCGTCACGCGAAATTCGCGAGTTCATCCAGCGTGATTCGATGGACATGCCGGAGCTGATGCCCGAGAAAACGGCTGCCGATCTCCACGAACTTATGCGGGAAATCGCTCAGATAATATTCATGGCGCGGAAGTGATGCCGACGTGTTGAGCAATCCGGCCGCCTCCAGCAGTTCTCGTGCCTCGGCCGCGGTCGCCACTCCCGGATCGACCAGCGTGACGCGCGATCCGGTGACGCTGGCAATGCTGGGGACCAGCAGCGGATAATGTGTGCAGCCGAGGATAAGCGTATCAATGGAGCGTGCGAGCAGCGGCGTAAGATATTCCCGCGCCATCAGCATTGTTGCCGGATGATGATCCAGCCCCTCCTCCGCGAAGGCGACAAAGAGGGGACAGGCCTGCGCGAAAACCTTCATATCTGGTCGCGCCGTTGTGATCATTCCCTGATATGCGTTTGAGCGGACCGCCCCCTCGGTGGCGATAATGCCGATAATTCCCGTCTTCGTGGTTTCGATCGCGGTTCTCGCCGCCGGGTGCACCACGCCGATCACCGGCACCGATGAAGCGCTCCGCACCTGTTCCAGCGCGACGGCCGACGCGGTATTGCAGGCGATGATGATCATCTTCACGCCCAGCGATTCAAGAAACGCCGCGGCCTGGAGCGAATATGTCGTCACCGTTTCATTGGATTTTGATCCATACGGAACGCGCGCCGTATCTCCGAAATAGACGATGTTCTCCCGTGGGAGGAGTTCCATCACTCTGCGTACAACCGTCAACCCGCCGACTCCGGAGTCGAACAGGCCGATCGGCAGGGAAGCCTTGCTCATCACTTACGTAATTCGATGATAGTGTCCGGCCTCGTCGTATGCGACGGAAGCGGATGGCGAATGATCGGCCACGCGGAATCAGCGATAAAGTCACGGCGTTGAAACGGGCAGTGAAGCGAATCCTTTTGGAGCGATGCCGCATGACATTCATAGCAATCCTTCAGCGATCCCACCACGCCGCTGTGCGCCGTGAAATCATCACGCAGCTTCATGATATTGAAGTATGCGTAGTTCGATCCCGGCCCGTGGCACCGCTCGCAGCCGATTCCCTGCGCGTTGACGATCTCCTCGGCATGGTTCTCCGCCGCTCGCCCGAGCGTTGTATGGCAGGAGATACATCCCGCCGTGCCGATTCCGTGGGCGGTCAGATAGGCTTTCGCCGAATCCGATCCCAGCGACGTGAACGCGCGTGCATGCGGGCCGTTACGCCAGGTGACGAACTGCGCGCCGGCGGAGGCTGCCTCGTGGCAGACGCGGCATCGTTCAACGCCGGTGAATCTGGCGGGCTGCTGATCGCGATCGCTCACGTAATGAACATAGAGAAACGCGGCAAGCGCGAGAGCTCCGAGGAGAAATATGTAGCTGAATCTATTAAGCATAATGTTCCATGAGGGCAAAGATATGAAATCACTTCACCCGCGACGGGTCTTCAATGTCATGTAACGATTTGCACATTCTTGACCGTGTGGTATATTGCTTCCCCTTTCCGCGAATGTATGCGTACATTCTCGGAATGGTTTGTTATTTTCGGCCCGGATGACGGCACGCGAAATACAATCAACGCACTCCTAAACGACCTCGTAATCATGACGGAACCTGGAAACACCTTCGAGTCCAACGAAGCGAATAGCTCTGGCTCGGAGGAGCTGAACAACTCGACTTCGACGTATCACGGAGCGGAAGAGAACCCGCCTGCGGCCACCATGGCCGAGGCATCTGCGCCTCCAGCAACAACTGATGCGCCAACTGAGAATTCGCCTTCTCAGCCGGCAGCAGTGGCAGCAGAATCTCCCTCCATGCCGGAGTCCGGTTCGGCTGCCGAGGAGGTTCCGGCCGAGGCAACACCTGAAACCGCTCCGACCGCTGAAGCTGCTCCGGCCGCTGAAACCGCTCCGGCTGCGGAAGAAGCTCCAGTCGCTGAAACCGCTCCGGCTGCGGAGGAAGCTCCAGTCGCTGAAGCTGCTCCGGCTGCGGAAGAAGCTCCGGCTGCTGAAACCGCTCCTGCCGCTGAGGAGGCTCCGGCTGCTGAAGAAGCACCAGGTGCCGAGGAGGCTCCGAGTGAGGAGCATGCGGAGGGAGGACGCCGGGGTCGCGGAGGCCGTCAGGTTCCGAAGATGCCCGAGGAGCAGATGCGTGAGATCTGGGCGGAGCTCACCACCAAGAAAAATCAGGGAGAAGGGATCGACCTGGACGTTGTCGCCGTTAATCGTGGCGGCGTTGTCGCTCAGTATAAGGGCGTCGAGGTGTTCGTTCCCGTCTCTCATTGGAGCCTGGATCGACATAATAACGAGGGAATCACGAGCGTTTCGGTTGGTGATACATTTCAGGGGCATGTTCTTGAGATCACCAGCTTCGATACCGATGCTCGTCGCGTCACGGCCACGCGCCGCACGCTTCTCCGTCGCGATCTGATGGGATCGCTCGAAGTGGGCCAGCGCCTTCACGGCCGCGTTGCATCGATTCTCGATTTCGGCGCTTTCGTCGATCTGGGTGGAATCGATGGACTTGTCCACGCTTCGGAGATCAGCTACGATCGTACCAAGCATCCGAGCGAGCTTCTGAGCAAGGGAGATCCGGTCGAGGTTGTGATTCGCGAGATCGATCGCGAGAAGAAGCGGATTTATCTCGGCATGAAGGAGCTGCTTCCGTCGCCATGGGAAGGGGTGGAGGATCGCTTCCCGGTCGGCTCGGTTCAGCATGGCAAGGTTGTCGGCCTTGGAAAGAACGGCGCGTTTATCGAGCTGGAGCCGGGGCTTGAGGGTTTTGTTCGCGCTTCGGAGCTTTCGTGGACCAAGCGGATCAACAACCCGAAGGAAGTTCTCCGCAAGGGAACCGAGGTTGATGTCAAGGTGCTGGATAGCTCGGCGCGCAAGCAGCGTCTCAGCCTGAGCTACCGCCAGGCGCAGGATGATCCGTGGCCGTCGATCGCCGAGAAATTCTCGGTCGGCAGCCGCTGG
>JBDSJW010000418.1:0-3539 GCA_039917235.1 Kapaibacterium sp. (SeqCode)
ACGGCATCAGTGCGGATCACCGTGACAACGCTCGGTCAGGCGACGCTGAGCATCACGCAGTTGACGGCGGCACCGGGGGAGCGGCTGGAGGTTCCGGTGCATCTGCGTGGCACAACGAATATCGTCGCCGGGCGGAGCTTCAGCGCGGATCTGCGGTATCACGGATCGCTGCTGCTGCCGACGGGAACAACGGTGATCGGGAGCATCGTTGGAACTGATCGGGTTGTTCGGTTCAGCGGAACGGTTCCGCAGGATGTAAATGGCGGAGAGGTAGCGCGTCTGGAATTTATCGCGGGTCTGGGGGATGTGGTCTCAACGCCGCTGACGATCGAACGTGTGATGTGGTCCGGCGACAGCGTTGCAACGCGTGTGGACACTGGTCAGTTTACGTTGCGGGGTCTGTGCGTGGCAGGTGGGACGCGCCTGATCAACGCATCGGGGACGCTGGGTCTGAAGCCTGCGCGTCCGAACCCGGCGGGATGGAGTGTGCGGATTGAATATGAGGTGGTGGAGTCGGGCCGGACGCGACTGGTGATCAGCGATCTTCTGGGTCGGGAGTCGGCGGTGATCGTGGATGGTGATATCGCGCCGGGTCGTTATGAGGTAGAGGCGGATCTGCGGAGCATGAGCGCCGGTGAGTACTGGATAACGCTGACGACGCCGACACAACGTCTGGTTGGTCCGCTGCGGGTTGCGCGGTGAGCGTTCGATAATTGCGAAAAATACTTCAGCAATTACGCGGAGATTCAAACCCGCCGATGAAATAAAATTTTGCCCGATAAAAATTCCCGGAGCAGAGCAACGCCGTTCTTCTCCGGGCTTTTCGTTTCCAGGGGAAGCCATCACTTCAACCGCGTGGCCGGCAACTTCACCATCGGAATGTCCCGATCCATCGAATAGCGCCGCGACGTTTACGGCAATGATGCCGACAGATCATCACCCATTCCGAATGCATTTCATCATCATTTTTATCCACCTCTGCGACATTCCGGTGCCTCCTCGGTCTATGCAACTGTACCAGCCTTGCGGGACGGACAAATGTTGAGATGAAGCGGACGATGTATGGGTCAACGAATACGGATCGCGTTCCTTACTTTATGGACCGATAAAGTATTCCTGAAACTCAATCCAATCGAATCATCGTGCAAGGACATCTTCGCTATCCCGTTCTCACTGCTCTGATCCTCGCGATCGGGCTGGTGATTGCGTTGAAAACCAGATCGCAGATTCCGCCGGCACCGCGCAGCTATATCGGCACGCGTTCCTGCACGGCGGGAGGCTGCCATTACGGGCCATACGGCGACAGCAGCATTTACAAGGGGGCAAAGCCCTTCTTTGAAACGATGCACCAGCGGATTCATCTGAAGCCGAGCCCGGAAACGGTGGTGATCGACAGGCTCTTTGACAATGATACTGTACTCAGAAAATATCTTACGCAGATTCGCGCGGTGGGAAAGGATACGCTGGAAGTGCATCTCAGCAAAAGCGATGATCGGAAGGATTATTATATCCAGTTGAAATTTTCCGGCGGCGGCGATTCCACGCCGAAGATGAAGGTTGCCTATACCTACGGCGGCAATGGATGGATTCAGCGTTATCTGGTGCGGATCGACAGCAGTTATTATACGCCGCCATTCCAGTATGTGATGCCCGGCTACCGGAATCGCTCATCGTTCGGCGGAGGATTTTATTATCTCGATCTCGATAAATGGTTCGCCGTTGATCCGGTGACGTCCGAGGGAAAATTCTTTCAGTGGAATACAAATATATTTCGTGGCGGATCATGGGATAAAAACTGTGCCGCGTGCCACGTGACAGGATTCGATGTCGCGCGGAAAATATCGGGCACCGATACTGCATGGAAAGCACTCTGGATCGGCGAGCCGAGATATCCGGCGTTGAGCGAAGCGAATATTCTGATCGGCTGCGAGAGTTGCCACGGGCCGGGTTCGGAGCATGCAAATCTTCCGTCGCGCAATAATATCATATCACCGGGGCGCGCCGAGCAGTTTCCGTATACGATGGCCGGCACCGATCGTAAACTTGATCTCTGCAATCAGTGCCATACGCGATTTAAAAGCACCGGCGGAATTCATGGCTACGCGTACGATGATTCCCTTTCGCGACCATTTACGCCGGGGGAAAATCTGGCGAAGTTCATAAAAGATCCATATGCCGCGATGGATGTCTGGGTCGATGGTGTCACATCGCACGCACATCATCAGACCGGACAGGATTTTCTCCGCTCGAAGCCTTACGCGGAACATGTGTTCGAAAACGGCTGCTGGAGCTGCCACCTTCCGCATGAAAATGGCGCGAACGGGCTTCCATACCAGCTCGACAGAAACTGGTATTCGTTGGAGCGAGGAGAGGGATGTCTGGCATCGGGATGCCACATGTCGTATGGCGATACGGCATTCAGCGCGAAGCTCGGTCGGATGGTAAATCTTCACACTGAACATGCCGAGAGCGACAGCAAATGCGTCAATTGTCATTTTACGAAGACGGCGACGATAGGCTTTGTCGAGCTTCCGGATAAACCGCTCTTCGAGTTCAGCTCGCACAGCTTTCATGTGATACGGCCAACGGCGACGATTGAAAATGGAGATAAGGGGGTGATCGGCATGATCAACACCTGCGCCGAAAGCTGCCATCGCAATGGCCGCGGCTCGCGCAACATGGATCCGGCTTCACCCGCCGCGCCGGCCTTCGGCATCGTCGATGGTGATCACGGGAACTGGAAGGAGAAGAGCGATATCGCTCTGGCCGATAGTCTCTGGAACGGATATCAGCGGCTATACGATAAATATCTCCTGGCCGTGCGGCTTTCGCCGGAGAGTGGTGAACTTTCGTTGAATTCGATAGCTCCAAATCCGGTAAAGGGAATCGCGGTGATTCGGTTTACGCTTCCGCGCCGGGAGGTAATTACGCTTTCGATCTATGATATGGCCGGGCGTTTTATCCGGACCGTTGCGGCCGGGGAACATGAGGCCGGAGAGTTTCAATCTGTCTGGGATGGCGGCGATGAACTTGGACGCCGATCCCCGCCCGGAGCATACATCATACGTTTGACAACCTCGCACGCCACCCGCAGCCTGAAGGCTGTGCTTCAATGACAGGAGTAGGTTGGCGCGCATGTCGTTTCGAGAATCAGCCTGAAATGCCGGAGTATGGCCGATTTTCGTGCGACATGCGCGCATTTTTTTTGCCCAGCGAGCAATTGCGTCATTAATCGAAATCAGAATCACGAGCGATAAAGAAATCCCCCGCGTTATTATGGCGCGGGGGATTTCTTTCATCGAATCAATTAAATGTGCTCCACGGTGTCCATGCGGAACTGCTCGTGGTGGTTGTCTTCCAGCAGCTCCAGAGGCCGCCGGCCGTTGGCTTCGCCATCCCGCATATCGTGAGGACGCGAAAGGCCGCGGAGAGGATCGCGTGCACGGCACCGGAGGCCCGATTGCATAATCCGATCCGCTGCATTCCGGCACCGCGCCGTGTTTATCAGCCTGTTGAATTACTACAGATGCCCAGACTGT
>JBDSJW010000419.1:0-14934 GCA_039917235.1 Kapaibacterium sp. (SeqCode)
ACGAAACGGGAACGGCGCGGGATATTCGAGGGGGATCTTGAAGGGGGGGAACTGGAGGCGGGACAAAGCTCCGGGCTGGTCCATGAAATCCTCCCCGCCGCCGAGGTGGTCGCCCGGATGATGGAGGAATATCACGCGGCGGTGGAACGGCTGACCGGGATGTGACATCCGGCATAGACACTGCGCGGGCTCGGCGGAATCGGAACCACCGTGGAGATTCCATGCGCGTGGTGATACACCAATTCCGCATATGCCGACCTCATTTGCCGGAGGTGGCATTATGGATATAATCTATTGGAGATGAATCAAATGGAAGGAAAGCAGCATCATATCGTCCCCAACCCTGATGGTGGCTGGGATGTACGGCGCGACGACTCTGAACGGTCATCGGGCCATTTCGATACAAAGCAGGAGGCGATCGACCACGGGCGCGAGATCAGCCGGAATCAGGAGACTGAGCTTGTGATCCACAACCTCGACGGCACAATCGCCTCGCGCGACAGCCATGGGAACGATCCCATATCTTCAAGAGGATAACAGGAAATATCCATCCCGTGCCTGGCGATGCCGTTCGCGGGATGGATTACGCCCATCAGGCCAGTCATGAGATATCCCGTTGTCATTCTTCCGCCGTGAAAGGTTACCCCCTTGCCCAGAATTTCCACCATGGGCGTCTCCATTGTTTAACCCGGGGATTTGGTGGGCTGCGAAAAGAATAGATCGTTTTCACCCCTGCTCCATCGGCATCATAGATATGGCACTCCAGATCCGCGCGGGAGGAGACGATGCCATTTACGTATTGCTCCGCCTCCTCGAATGAATCGAAGATGCGATAGTACTCTTCCCATCCAACGGGTCCGGTCGGCCGCTCGCCATCGATTGTGAGTACATGGCCGGTGGTGACCTGTGCAAGGAGGAGGGAATACTGACCCGGACGCAATATTGGAACGTCCATTGTCTTGTTCGTTTGTATGACGTGATCGATCCACAACCCGGCATCACGGGGGCCTGCCCGACAGAGATTTTGATTATCCTGTAAGCCCGGTACCATGATGCCCGGGCAAATCCCTACGGATACAGACCGAGAGGTTGCGGAGCTACCCCTCAAAAAACCGTTCGTTGCAGTTCGGTGTTCATCTGCGTCGTATTTTGACCGATCGATTCGGAGGAAGAGGTCTCTCCATGGTGAGCAGGCGTGGTGCCGATGATTCGATGACAAACTCAATAACCCCTATCCCCATATGGCAGCAGAGACACCCGATGGCGAAGTGATGGGAAAAGCGGTGGACCGGACGCTCCTGAGGCGTCTGGTGGTCTACCTCAGCCCATATAAATGGTCAGTGATCGGCTCGATTGCCATGGCGATCGCCGCCGCGCTCCTTAGCGCCATCCGACCGTATATCTCGAAGATCGCGATCGATGATCATCTTCTGAAAGGGGATTTCCCCGGCCTTCTCCGCCTGACCGCCATTATGTTCGGCCTGCTGGTGATTCAGGGAATCATCCAGTATGTCCTGACGCTGGTGATGCAGCATGTGGGGCAGGAGACGATCAACCGCATAAGGCTCGATCTCTTCGAGCGCCTCCAGAAACTCTCGCTCAGGTTCTACGACACCAACCCGATCGGCCGGCTGGTCACCCGCGTTACCAGCGATGTTGAAGTGCTGAACGAGTTCTTCGCCAGCGGGCTGGTGATGATCGCCGCAAACATCTTTATCATCGTCTCGATCGTGATCGTGATGTTCGGCATGTCGGTGAAGCTCTCGCTCGTCACGCTGGTCTCCCTCCCGTTCCTCCTCTGGGCAACCTCGCTCTTCCGCAAACGGGTCCGGGTGGTCTATCGCGATACCCGCACGCAGCTCTCGCGGATGAACGCGTTTATCAACGAGACGATCACCGGGGCGCAGACGGTGAAGCTCTTCAATCAGGAAGATGCCACGTTCAAGCAGTTCGACGGCATTAACCAGGCCTATACCGACGCGCAGGTGAAATCGGTCTTCTACTACGCGGTCTTCTTCCCCGTGGTCGATCTCCTCTCCCAGCTCGCCGTTGGCCTTATCATCTGGTACGGTGGCCGCGAGGTGATCTCCGCCGTTCCCGACTTCGGCCTGTTCGCCATGATCCGCGGCTGGTTCGGCGGCGCCACGGCCGATCCGCTTACGTTCGGCACCCTCTTCGCCTTCCTCCAGTTCACGGAGATGTTCTTCCGCCCCATCCGCGATCTCTCCGATAAATACAACATCCTCCAGAACACAATGGCAAGCTCCGAGCGGATCTTCGAGCTGCTCGATGAACAGGCGTTCGCGCCGGAGGCAAAGGACCCCGCGCCGTTCGGCGTGCAGGGAGGGGCAATCGAGTTCAGCCACGTCGATTTCAGCTACGATGGCACCAACCAGATCGTCACCGATCTCAGTTTCAACGCGCGGCCGGGGGAGACCGTGGCGATTGTCGGGGCCACCGGCGCCGGCAAGACATCGATCATCAATATCCTTCTCCGATTCTACGAGTTCTCCGCCGGGAGCGTAACGATCGACGGACGGGATATCAGAAGCATTGACACAAAGGATCTCCGTCGCGATATCGCCCTGGTGATGCAGGATATCTTCCTCTTCCGCGGGACGATTCTGGATAACATCACGCTCGGCGATGAACACGTTTCGTTCGAGGATGCCAAACGGGCGGCGGAAACAGTCGGCGTCAGCAGGTTTATTGAGTCGCTTCCGGAGGCATATAACACGCCGGTGCAGGAGCGCGGCTCCACATTCTCCGTGGGACAGCGGCAGCTTCTCTCGTTTGCCCGCGCGCTGGCCCACAACCCGAAGATCCTGATTCTTGATGAGGCCACATCAAGCGTGGACACGGAGACCGAGCAGGTAATCCAGCGCGCCACCGAAAAGCTGCTGGAGGGGAGGACATCGATCGTGGTGGCGCACCGCCTCTCAACAATCCAGAACGCCGACAGGATTCTGGTGATGCACCACGGCGAGCTGCGCGAGTCCGGCACGCACGAGCAGCTTCTGGCGCTCGGCGGCATCTATGCGACGCTGTATAATCTTCAGTACAAGTTGCAGGAGAAAGCGGCCGCATAAGCTGTCACACGTCACACATCCTGCCCGATGATTTCAAGTCGCTCTATTCCATGACAAACTGCATGGAAAGCTATTATCCCAATTATACGGACGATGAAGGCTTCCTCTTTTATCCTCTTGAATATCTGATAACCATGGAGGAAGAATTTGCGAGGAACCCCCTGTACACCGTAACCGTAACAAGCGAAACGGTGATACTATTTGCTGAATACATGAATAAAAGCTGGTGGTATGGTTTCAAATACAACGCCGAAGCGGGCAGGTACGTAATCGGCATTATTCCTGACAAGAACAGATTCAAACCGATTGCCGGCTCGCTCGCGGATTTTATAAGGTTATATATGGTGGATGCACCGGATCTGTATGATTACGAGTAAACGGCCGGAGGATAATGCCGTGGATGAGGTTGTTCAATAGTCTGCTATGGCTCATTTATCCAATCGTCTCCGCCGCATTCTTATCGGCGCGGGATTTCTGCTGGTAAGTTGGACGGTGTTCCTCTTTCTGCTCTTCGCAAGCCCCTGGCCGGTGCCGCTGGTTGCGAATATCCTCATGCTTGTGCTCCTGACCGGATATAATTTTTCCCGGAAGACCGGCGCAATTCTCTTTCTCTGCACGCCGTTCGCCACCGGCTTTGCAATTTTCTTCGGCATTGCCGTGACCGATTATCTGGCGGGACGGCCGGCACTCCATTACTCGGGCCTTACGGAGCATGAACTGTTCGATTCTACCAGCCGCATGCCATGGGTGAATACCGATGATGATGATGACTTCGGCCAACTGGAGCCGGCGCTTGCCGTTCCGCATAATCTGGCGCTACGGATAATGTATCATCTCTTCGGCCCCGCTCCCGGCGCGTACACCGGATATATTCCCGATACCCACGCGGCAACATCACTCCTCAACGCTCTGCCGCGCACCGCATCGCCGTCGATCGGCGATCTGCCGCTCCGCATCCGGGGGGATTCGCTTCTGCTTCCCGACTCCATCTACTTCGATCTGCGAAGCACCGGCTATCTCTCCGATCTCTTTCAGGTGAAGGCGCGCATCGTGGATGCAAACCTGATGCTGATCGGATTTTTTCGGGACGATACAGTTCGGCGAGCGCTGGGTTACGATTCCCGCAACGGCAGGCTGATGCTGGAGTATCGCTGCACGGATGATATTCTTCTCAACTGCGCGGTGCTCGATGATTCCACGCTCCAGCTTGTCTGCGGCGCGACGATCAAATTCATGGACGGCAGATCGGCTGACAGCATCCGCTCCTGCGATAACACAAGCGCGTTCGCCCTTCTCAGGCCCGGCGATTACACGCTGCGTGTTCAGGCACCCGGTTACTCCAGCTCGTACTATGAACAGCTTCATCTGGATAGCATCGACATCCCCATCGTTCAGTTTCATCCGGTACTCCTCCACCACGCCCTCACATCCGATGAGAAGATGCAGACAGTCGACGGTCGCTGAAAAATATCTCTTCCACCAGCAACTTCCCCGGCGGGATTTAATCCGGAGCAACGGGGGAACCCCGAAGATATACAATAGCACATCAAGCATCACCGTGTCCCATCCCCCTACTGTCCCGCTCACTTGCCGATATCCATGATCATCGTACTATATTGATCAGCCCGTGGCGTATCTCCGTGATAACCAGAACTTCGCGGATGCGGAGTGGGCATGAATGTCAAAGGAGCCAACGCCATGTCGCATAATCCTCTCGAAGAAAACGGGCTTCCCGAGCAGGCGTCAGCTCTTCCCTGCCGTCACGCGGCCGGCGCGGCGCCGGATGCGCGGGAGGTTCAGGCAACCGGAGCGGGAGGCTTTGTGGCGCTCAGCAGATTTGTCGTGGCCAACGGCATGGTTGCTGAAGTCAAGCAGGCGTTTATCGACCGGCCGCGGCTGGTCGATGACGTGCCGGGGTTCCTGAAGCTGGATGTCATCAGCCCGCTGGATACCCCCGACGAGATCTGGCTTATCACCTACTGGGCCGATGAGGCCAGCTATCGGACATGGCACGGCGGCCATACCTATAAGGGATCGCACGCCGGCATCCCGAAAGGATTGCGGCTGGACCCACGGGGGACCGAGATCAGAACATTTGAGTTTATCTGTTCATGAGCCGGGGAATCAGCATGGGCGAGGATTTCAACAGAACGGTTGCCGCGATGATAGGGTCGCTCCGCGATAAGCTGGCCGATACCATCACCGACCGGCAGTATAGCGCCTACCCGGAACTGGCGGCGCGGTATGGCCCGGTCGGCCGCGAGCGCTGCCGCGAGGATGCGGGGTTTCATCTGGCATATCTGGCTGAATCGATCGCCACATCGCTCCCCAACCTCTTCGCCGATTATGTGGCGTGGGCAAAGGTGATGCTGGCGGGGCGCGGGATTCCGGCGGAGGATCTGGCCGCCAATCTCGGATTTCTCCGCGACGCGCTTCGGGAGGATCTTCCGGCGGAGATGGCCGATGTTGCCGCGGAATATGTGGAGCGGGGGCTGGAGAAACTGCCCGAGTTTCCCTCGGAACTGGAGACGGGGATCGCCGCAGACAATCCGCTGAAGGAGCTTGCGCGCGATTACCTGAACGCCCTCCTCCGCGCCGATCGTCGCGAGGCCAGCCGGCTGGTGCTGGAGGCGGTGGAGAGCGGAACCGATATCCGCGATATCTACCTGGATGTCTTTCAGAATGCCCAGCATCAGATCGGGCGGCTCTGGCAGATGAACCGGCTGACCGTGGCACAGGAACACTACTGCACCGCCGCCACGCAGCTGATCATGTCGCAGCTTTACCCACGCATCTTCTCCACCGAACGGAACGGGCTTACAATGGTGGCAGCCTGCATCGGCGGCGATCTTCACGAGATCGGCGTCAGGATGATCGCCGATTTTTTTGAAATGGATGGCTGGGATACGGTCTACCTGGGGGCCAGCACGCCGCTGCGGAGCATCGTGGAGATGGTGGTCTCCAGCGGCGCCTCACTCCTGGCGGTCTCCGCCACCATCACCTTTCACGTGGCCGAGGTGGCCGCGCTGATTGCCGCGATACGGAGGGATGAGCGCTGCCGCGATGTGAAGGTCATGGTGGGAGGATATCCCTTCAACGTGGAGCCGGGGCTCTGGCGGGGGATCGGCGCGGACGCGTGCGCCCGTGATGCCCGCGAATCGGTCAGGACAGCCATGTTGCTGATAAACGGGGAGACTCTCTGATGGTGCCGATGGATATCCCTGCGGGGGTGGCGTTTCTCTGCGACGCGCAGGGGCGGATCATGACCATCATACGCGATGAACTGGGGATGGGGAACGGGTTCGCCCCGGAACGATTTTTTCCGGCGACGGTGGACCCGGTAAGCACCGCCAAGACGCTGAGCTTTCTGGAGGAGATCAGAACCCACGGCGCGGCGTTCAACTGGACGCTGAACTGCGCGGTCGGCGGGGAGATTATCTCCCTCCATTTCGCGGGCGCGACCGACAGCAACGGCGCTGTCGTTGTGGTCGGGGCGCGGTCGCACGCGGAGATCATGCAACTGTATGATGATCTGATGCAGATCAACAATGAGCAGGTGAACGCTCTGCGAACCGCCATGAAGGAGGTCGCCTCCGGTCGCAACCGCCTGAACACCGATGCCCATCTCTACGATGAGCTATCGCGATTGAACAACGAGCTGACCACCACGCAGCGGGAGCTGGCGCGGAAAAATGCCGAGCTTAAACGATTGAACGAGCAGAAGAATCAGTTCCTCGGGATTGCGGCGCACGATCTCCGCACCCCGCTGGGGGCCATCATGATCTACAGCGAGTTCCTGATGGAATCGCTCCCCGACAGGTTTCAGGGGGAGGAGGAGAACTTCCTGAAGACCATCCACTCCTCCAGCCACTACATGCTGAGTTTGGTAAATGATTTGCTTGATATCGTGAAAATCGAGGCCGGGACACTGGATCTCGATCTTGAACCGCACGATCTTGCACGGATTCTCCAGCGCACGGTCCTGCTTAACCGCGTTTTTGCCGAAAAAAAGGAGATCGGACTTCTGTTCGATGATTCCGAAACGTCGTTGCCGGTCATGATGATCGATGCGCCGAAAATCGAGCAGGTGTTCAATAACCTTATCGGCAACGCCATCAAGTTCTCACATCCGGGCACAACCATTCGCATTGAAATGATGATGAGGAAGGAGACTGTGGAGATCACCGTGGTTGATCAAGGGATCGGCATCCCGGCTGGCGAACTTGAGGGGCTTTTCCTTCCGTTCAGGACCACCAGCACCCGCAGCACCGCGGGGGAAAAAGGGGCTGGGCTGGGGCTGGCGATTGCCCGGAAGATCGTGCAGAGGCACGGCGGGCGTATCACCGTGGAGAGCACGCCGGGAACGGGATCGACCTTCACGGTTGTTCTGCCGATCGGAACCTGGGCTGAGAAACGATAATGATGTGATGAACGCGAATACCAATGAAACCCGTCTGCTGATCGAGATCATCCGCCGGAATGTGGAGCTGGAGGCGCGGCTGATTGATGACCTTCTGGACCTGAGCCGCATCGGCAACGGGAAGCTCCAGCTTAATCTCCAGGAGGCGGATTGAGAATTCACCGAACCCGCGCGGCGCGCAGCGCCTCCTCAAGCGCGGATGCCGATGCCACGGGGAGATCGGGGGCCACGCCGGCGTTCTCCAGACGTCTTCCGGCGGCGGTATAGTAATCGGCCGTCGGTATCCTCAACATCCACCCATCCGCCAGCCCATACGTCTCCGATGAAAGCATGTAGCCCCGCGTCCGCTCCCCTATCAGCTTCCCCCGCCCCGTCTCCTGAAGCAGCGCCGCAAGCGGCTCCGCGGCGCTCGCGGTCCCTGAGTTGATCAGCACAAAGAGCCGTCCGGTGAAGCGTGGGGCAACCGGCGTCACCCGTCCGGTGATGATCCCTCCGGCATGAAGCGTTTTCAGAATGCTCTCGCCATCATATCCCGAAATCGTCGGAAGCGTATCGTATCCCCCCGCCGGCAACGCATCGTGATCCCGCCACCACTCCCGCGCAATCAGCACTCCCGCCATCACCGGCTCGCCGATAAGATGCGCCGCAACCCGCATCGATGAGAAATCCCCCCCCGGATTATCGCGCAGATCGATGATCAGCGATTGAATCGAACGCTCATCCACCAGCCGGAACGCGCTGTCGATCGAGGCCGTCCCTCCGCTGAAATCCGGTATCCGCATCACCGCGATCCCCGCCGCCGGAAACGACAGATCGATCCCCCCGCCGGTCCCCCCAGTCGCTGCTTCCGGCGGCAGACCGGCGGCAGGATGCGGATCGAACGCGCGCGTCAGGTTGAAGTGTGAGATGTTCAGCCGTCCGGCCAGCCGCGAAAAGGCGAAGAGGGCGTCCATATCATCCCCGGCGGATTCCATCGCCGACTGAAGATCGACCCGGAAGGAGTTCCAGGCATCCTCCTTCATGATCGACGGGTTGAAGATATGCTCGCCGGTCACCCGCATCATCTCCCCCGCCACGCTCCCGTAATCCCGCAGCGGAAGCTCCCCGGTAAAGCGCCTCGCCTCAAACGTCCCCCACTCCCCCAGCCTCCCCTTCCAGCCTCCGTCCCGCAGCGTGGCCTCCATCGGGAGGTTTGCGATTGGGGAGATCATCGAGCCGCGAACCAGGAGGGAATCGGCGTCCCCTTCAACCGCGTGGCCGTACAGATGGAGAAAGGCGCCATGCTCATAGCCGTTCGAGAGGAGCCGCGCCCAGAAGGATTTCCATCCGCCGACAAGATCGGCCAGCGCTCCGGGGCGGGAGTGCGCCTCGATGAATCCGTCGGATGCCATCTGAATATCCATCACCGTCCGCACGCTCCCAAGGCCGGTCGCATGGATCGTCATTAGCCATTTCCCCTCGATCAACGGCGCCATCCGTTCCACCGGAAGCGGACTCCGCGCCGGCGGATCGCCCGCGAACCGGCGCGCGGACACGCAGCCGGAGAGGAGGAGGAAGAGGATTCCGAGGGAGAGGGAATGATTCATGACACGATAATGGATTGATTGCACAAGCCGCCACCGATGCGCGGCGGGATTCGGCAATCAAGATAGAACGCGCGCCAGACGGCATCACTCGACAAAATCCGAACAATGGGAGAAGCGATGGATGGTGATATGGCGGACGTCAGATCGACGCCAGATAGCTTACAAGCCCCTTCTGCGATGGAAGCCGGAGCTTTTTTCTGATGCGGGATCGGTACGTATCGGCGCTCTCCGCAGAGATGCCGAGCGCCGCTGCGATCTCCTTGGAGGAGAGATTGACGCGGAGAAGCGAGCAGACCTTCAGCTCCGTCGCCGTAAGATCGGGATGGGCCGAGGCCAGCTCGCGGAGGAATCCGGGGTTCACAAGATCGAACCGGTGCTGGAACGTGTTCCACTCGCTCCGCCCATCCCGCGCCGAGGCCAGGCGTCTGGCGATTGCATCGGCGGCCGGACGCGCCGTGGCGGGAAGCGATTCCGCGAGCGACCGCAGGTCATCGTGAATGGCGTCGAGCGTTTCACCGGCGCGAACCATCTCCAGCGCGGCTCCCTGGAGTTCCCCCCGGCGGCGCTCAAGCTCCCGTTCCAGCTCCTCGGCGGCGCGGCGATGCACCTCCTGCTGGCCCGATCCCGTGCCGAACCGCCAGAACTCCCGCATCTCGTCCAGGTTCGCCTGCCGCGCATACTCGGCGCGCTCGCCACGGCATTCGATAAAAAGCTTCCAGCAGCTCACCGCGCGCTCGAACTCCCCCATCGCTTCATGCAGTGTCGCCAGCGCCGCGCAGCCCTTCCCCTTCCAGTACATATTTCCCGAGGCATCGGCCGCGTCCACGCAGCGCCGGTAGAAATCCGCGGCGATCTCCAGATCCCCCAGCTCGCGGTGCAGATCCCCCCGCAGAAGCGATGCCGCCGCCAGATAGGATCGATCCGGGAGGGACTCGGCAAGCCGGAGAGAGCGATCGCTCCGGGCGATGGCCGCCCTCGTATCGCCGCGCAACTCCTCAAGAAAACCGAGAAGGATCAGCAACTGCATGGTGGTGGCGTCATCGCCGGCGGCAAGGCTCAGCTCAAGCCCGAGCGTCCCCTGTTTCAGCGCCCCATCGGTCAGCCCCAGCGAGCTTAAACTCTGCCCCAGACGGAGCCGCGCGCGCGCCTCCATCAGCGGATCGCTCCCGGCCATGATGGCGATGCTCCGTTCCAGCTCATCGACCGCGGCGGCCGGCCCGCCGTTCTGAAGATGAATCAACCCAATGTGATAGTGAATCGCTCCCACAAGCCCATGATCGGCATGGCCGCCGGCAAGCGCAAGGCTTCGGCGGAGATGGAGCATCCCCCGTTCCAGATCGCCGAGCCGGCGGTGGAACTCCCCCAGATCGTGAAGCGACCGGGCGATGACGAGGCGATCGCCGAGCGACCGGCTCTTCTGAAACTGTTCCATGTGGATGGTGAAGGCCCCCACCACATCATCCCCATCCAGCAGTGCCCGCCCCAGATCCCCCAGGATCAGAATCTCCGAATGGAGATCATCACGCTGGCGGTACACCTCCAGCGCCGACCGGAGATGCCCCAGCGACTCGGCGTGCCGGCCGCGCTCCAGATGGCGAAGCCCCACCGCGCGATGCGATGCTCCGACCACCGGCGGATGCCCCGATCGGAGAGCCAGCTCCAGTGCCTCCCCGGCGCTCTCGAACGCCCGCGCCGGATCTGATAACCGAAGGAGAGTCGAGATATCGAGCAGGGGATCGATCCGCTCGCGATCGTTGTTCGCCAGCCGGAGACGCATCTCAAGCGTCTCCAGCCGGATATCATCAGGGCGCATGGGTTCTTCCGGCCCTCGCATCGCTCAGTACCCGAAGCCGCGCAGGCGGTTCTCGCTCTGGCGCCAGTCATTCCGCACCTTCACGAAAAGCTCCAGGTAGATCTCCTGCTCCATGAAATCCTCGATCCCCCTCCGCGACCGCTCGCCAAGCCGTTTCAGCGCCTCCCCCTTCTTCCCGATGATGATCCCCTTCTGCGTGTCCCGCTCCACGATGATCTCCGCGTGGATATAGAGTTTCTGCGGCGACGGCCGCTCCTTGAACTCCACGATCGACACCTCCACCGAATATGGAATCTCCTGATCGTACAGGCGAAGGATCTGCTCGCGGATCAATTCGCTCACAAAGAAACGCTGCGGCTGCTGGCTTATCAGCTCGGGATCGTAGAGCGGCTCGCCGGGGGGAAGCCGTTTGCCGATCATCTCCAGAAGCACCTCCGCGTTGTCGCCATGCAGAGCGCTGATCGGCAGCACCTCCGCGAACGCGCCGGAGTTCATGAATTGCTCCATCATCGGGAGGACAACGGCCCGGTCCGGGAGGGAATCCACTTTGTTGAGGACCATGATGATCGGCTTGCCAAGCTCCCTGACGGCGCCGAGCGGCGTTGCGGCAAGTCGCTCAAGATCGGGGGAGTTCACATCGATCATCAGGAGGATCACATCGGCATCGCGCAGGGCGGTCTCCACGTAACCCAGCATCTTCTGCTGAAGCAGGTAGTGCGGCGTAAGGACACCGGGCGTATCGAGAAAGATCATCTGCGCGCTGCCGGTGGTCATAATCCCGAGCACGCTCTTGCGGGTAGTCTGCGGTTTTTTGGAGACGATGGAGAGCTTCGCCCCCACCAGCCTGTTTACCAGCGTGGACTTCCCCACGTTCGGCTCGCCGACAATCGCCACGTACCCCGTCCGAAACTGCTCCGGGCCGCCGCCCGCCGGGCTCTGCCCCTGTTGTTCATCCATCATGTTGTATTGATATGTCTGCCCCGTGGAGCACGAAATTATTTCTGTTGATCTTCCGAACCCGTCACGCCCCCCGTTCAGTGAAGCACGCCGGCCGGGTTCAGCCGTGTCTCCCCCTGCCATACCTCGAAATGGAGCCCATCCCCGCCGACTGTCCCAAGTCGCTCCCCCGCGCTTACGGTTGCCCCGCGCGCCACCGATGCCCCCTCCAGATTTCCGTAGACCGTCCGGTATCCTCCGCGATGCTCCACGATCACCACCGTCCCGAAACTCGGCAGCCACGATATGGCCGATACCGTTCCATCCTCCGCCGCCAGCACCCCCGATCCCGCCTCGGAGCCGATCGTGATGCCGGGGTTGATCGTCACCGTGCCGGTTTCCGGGTTGGTCCGCTCGCCATATCCCTCGGCAATCCTCCGTCCGGCCGTGGGCCAGGAGAAATGAAGCGGCCCGGTTTTCCGTGGTCTGGATTCAGGCTGTGCCGCGCCGCCGTCTGGTCGCTCGGCGGTCGCGGGACGGCTTACGGCCGGCGGCGCCTCCTGAGCGTGGCGGCGCGCCATCGTCTCGATCATCGCGGCGATCTGCCGTGCCTCCTCGTTCTTTCGTTCGATCAGCGTTCTGAGCGCTCCCCGTCGCGCGTCGGTGCCGGCAAGCGCGGCCATCCCCTCGCGCTGCAACGCCAGCAGCCGTTCGATCCGCGATCGTTTTTCCGCTATCACCCTCTGCTGTTCCCGTTCGCGCGCCATCAGCACGGCATCCTGCGCCGCCAGCACGCGGACCATCGCGGTGATCTCCCGCGCACGCGCGTCCCGGACGCGGGCATATCGCTCAAACAGATGCCCCCGCAACGCCAGCTCCAGATGTTCCGCCGGCATCAGCAGCACCGATGCGCTCGATGCAAGAAGACGCCGTTTCAGAAGCGCGCGGGCGGCCCGTGCGTAGCGACCCCTCAGCTCCGCCAGCTCGCCGGCGAGCGAATCGTGATGCCGCCGCAGCTCCATCATTTCAGCCTCCTCCCGGCTCTCCTCCGCCTGAAGCGCATCAATCAGCGTATCGAGCGCGGCGGCCTGCCGGCGATATTCGCCAAGCGCCACCTCCGATCCGCGCGCCGCCGAATCCAGCCCCTTCAGCCGCGTTTCGGACTCCGTGATCGTGGCGCGCAACTGATCCAGCCGTCCCTTCTGAACCGATGGCTCCCGCGGCTGCGCCAGGATCGCCACGGCCCCCAGAACGGCCAGCAACGCAAGGGAGAATATGGAGATAAGGGATTTCACGCGAGGATGTATCGGGGGAAGCCGTTTCCGTCGGTCGCGATGCCGGGCTCCGGCGTGATCGCGATCATCGGACGGCGGGGGCATCCGGCCGGGATCTCCGGGGGAATACACGGGATGGGATCATGATACCGCGGCCTCATCGATCCTGATCGTCTTGGCGGAGGCGTCAAGCGTGGCAAGCGCGCCAACCGGCACCGTCAGCTTGCTCTTGATATGACCGATGGAAAGGCCGTAGACCGTCGGGATTTTCAGCGGCTCCAGAATCCCCCGGACGATCTGCTCGATCGAGAGCGACATCCTGAACTCGCCGCTCCGCATCGGCCCCTCGCACTTGTTGAACCGGCCGATGGCAACACCGGCGGCGCTCTGCAATTTTCCTCCCAGCGCAAGCTGGGTCAGAATCCTGTCGATATGATACGGCGGCTCCTCCACCTCCTCGATAAAGAGGATCTTCCCCGCCGTGTCGATCTCGTACGGGGTTCCCATCAGCGCGGTGACCAGCGAGAGGTTTCCCCCCACCAGCCTCCCCTCAGCTTTTCCGGGGACGATGGTGGCGGCGCGCGCCTCGCTGAAGACCGAACCCTGAAACTCATTGCTCTGCTCGAACTGGCCGGCCGGCGCCCTGTTCATCACCGTTCGCCGGAAGGAGTCGAGCGTATAGGGATCGAACGTGGAGGTGGCGACCGGGCCGTGGAACGCCACAAGGCCGGCGCGCTGGAATATCGGGTTGACCAGGGCGGTGATATCGGAATAGCCCATGATCACCTTCGGGTTGGCGCGGATGGCCGCGAAGTCCAGCAGCGGGAGAATGCGCATCACGCCGTAGCCGCCACGCACCGCCATGATGCAGTTCACCTCGGGATCGCGGACGAATTTCATGAACTCGTTCGCCCGTTTGGAATCCTCCGCCGCCAGATAGCCGAAGCCCGCGGTGAGGTATTCCCCCATCTTCACATTAAAGCCCAGGTTCCTGAGCGACGCGGCGGCATCGACCGCCTCCGCCCGTGAGACGCCGCTGGCGGGGGCAACAAGGGCGATCGTGGAACCGGCGATCAGGGCGGGGGGTTTCAGCAGCGTAAGCGCGGGGGGTACGTCGTTCTCCTTCCCCTTCTTCTTCCGATCCGCGGCTTTGTGGCCGGTGGCGGGCTTCGGGGCCTCCGTGGAATCGGTGGGCTGCTTCGATTCCGGTCCGGTCTGGATCTGCTGTGACCGAAGCACCGCCGGCAACGCAAAGGCGCCGCCGATCAACGCCTGGAGAAATCTGCGACGATACAGAACGCTCACTCGACGTTCACCCCAGCGGCATAGAGGCGCTGGGCGATGATCCGTTCAAGATCCGCCGGGTGGACCGAGGTCCGGGCATGCGCCTCGTAGATCGCCTCGGAAAGCGAGGGAATCTCACCGTTGATATAGAGATAGACATGGAATCCAAGGCGGTTGCCATCGTTCATTTCAAGAAACGGCAGCTCCTCCACGCTTACATACGCGATACGCGCCAGCTCCTCGCGGCTGGCCCCTTCCAGCCGTGACTTCGGCTGAACTTTCTCGCTGACAGTTGAGACATGCTCCATGATCATTCCGTAGATCGATGAATCCGATAGTAATGCCGACAGTTCTCCCCAAACTACAAATCTCCGGCGGTATCCGCATCATCGCCACGCGCAGGGACAGGGCAATCGCATTAAAAGTAGTAGGGACAAAAGATATGCAAAGGGCGTAGATTGCGGGTTTTCTCCTCAATCCTTCCGAACAGCCCATGAAGCAGTCCGAGATCCGCGCCTCGCTGATGGAGTAC